>JAUWNO010000090.1 GCA_030612605.1 Armatimonadota bacterium | reverse complement strand
AGAAAAGTTTATGGTGGGCAAAGTACACATATTCCGCTAAAAGTAAATACAGCCGGGGTTATCCCCATCATTTTCGCTCAATCCATTCTCATGTTTCCACGCACGATTGCTACCTTTTTCAAAGATAGTGAGATCATGAACATGATCGTTCAATGGTTATCACCCGGAGCTTTTCTTTATACTTTACTTTATGTTGGTCTCATTATTTTCTTTGCTTACTTTTATACTGCCATGGTTTTGAACCCGGTGGAAATGGCAGAAAATATGAAAAAATATGGTGGATTTATTCCCGGTAGAAAACCCGGCAAGAAAACATCAGATTATATCAATAATGTTCTGCTGCGCATCACTTTGCCCGGTGCTACTTTCTTTGCTTTTATAGCAGTATTGCCGGAATTCATGCAAAAATGGTCTAACCTGCCGTTCTATTTTGGTGGAACAGGACTTATAATTATCGTTGGTGTTGCCCTTGATACTCTTCAGCAAATCGAATCTCATCTGGTAATGAGACATTACGAAGGATTTATGAAGAGAGGAAAACTACGGGGACGACGAGGATAATTTTTGTAAAGTACATAGAGTGTAAAAAAGAAGCAATATGATCTACATAAAAAATGAATCTGAAATAGATAGAATGCGGGAAGCTAATCGCATCGTAGGATTATTGCTTCATAAGATGAATGATTTTGTCAAGCCTGGTATAAGTACATTTGAACTTGATAAAATCGCTGAGGATTTCATCCTGTCCCAGGGAGCAAAACCGGCTTTTAAGGGTTATTCAAGTTCCGGTTTACCTCCATATCCGGCATCAATTTGTACCTCGGTAAATTCCTGTATTGTGCATGGTATTCCTTCCAAAAAAGTCATCCTGAAAAAAGGTGATATTATTGGAATCGATGTGGGCACATATAAAGATGGATTTTGCGGAGATGGTGCTTGCACATATCGAGTTGGAAAAGTTTCAAGGGATATTGAACGTCTTCTCAGCGTGACCAGAGAAGCACTTGACAGAGCGATTCTTCAGGCAAGGGATGGAGCTCGAGTCGGTGATATTTCTTATGCCATCGGTTCTTACGTGAAACAGCAGGGATTTTTTATTGCAGATCAGTTGACCGGACACGGCATTGGCAAACAGATGCATGAAGAACCAATTGTTTTTAATAATGGCGTGAAAAACAAGGGACCGCGTTTGAGAAAAGGAATGACTCTGGCAATTGAGCCAATGGTGAATATCGGAACGAACAGAGTTAGAGAAGTTGGTTGGGAATTTTTTGTGAAAGATAATTCTTTATCTGCTCATTATGAGAAAACGATCTTAATAACGGATAAAGAAGCAGAGATTTTAAGCGAATATGAGGCTTAAATTATGGCAAAAGAAGGTGTTATAGAAGTTGAAGGCATTGTGAGGGAAGCAATGCCAAATACTACTTTCAAAGTAGAATTGGAAAATGGGCATCAGATTCTTGCTCATAGTTCCGGTAAGATGAGAATGCATTATATCAGAATTTTACCGGGAGATAAAGTGAAAGTGGAATTATCTCCATACGATTTGAACAGGGGTAGAATTACCTACCGCTATAAATAGAGGAAAAAATGAAAGTAAGAGCATCAGTGAAAAAGATTTGTAAGGATTGTAAAATAATAAAAAGACACGGAGTTATCCGGGTTATTTGTAAAGCAAATCCTAAACATAAACAAAGACAAGGCTAAGCTGATTGTTGATGTTTGATAAAATTATAAAAAAGAAAGTATCTTTAAGGAGGATATAACTTGGCTCATTTAGCAGGCATTGAATTACCAAAAGATAAAAGAGTTGTGATTGGACTTACTTATATTTTCGGTATAGGAAGATCCATCTCTTCAAAGATTTTGAAAAAAGCAAAAATCGATGAAAATAAAAAAGTGAAAGACCTCACAATAGAAGAAGAAAAAGCTCTGAGAGAGATAATCCAGGATGAAATTATTGTAGAAGGTGAGCTTAGAACTCAAACAGCAATGGACATCAAACGACTTATGGAAATAGGTTGTTACAGAGGAATAAGACACAAAAAAGGATTTCCTGTAAGAGGACAACGAACTCATACTAATGCTCGCACCAGGCGCGGCAGACGCAGAACTTCCGGCGTAATAAAGAGGTAACTGATGACAATAAATAAAACAACAGCAAAAAGAACAAAGAAAAAGCGAGTTCGACTCACTTATAATGAAGGCGTTGCACATATTCACTCCAGCTTTAATAATACGATCGTAACTCTTTCCGACAAAGCCGGCAATGTATTATTCTGGTCAAGCGGTGGAAAAATCGGTTATAAACACGCCAAAAAGAGTACTCCTTTTGCTGCTCAACTCGCTGCTGCAGAAGTAGCAAAAGCTTCTCTGGAAATGGGTATTAACAAAGTTCAGGTAATTGTAACCGGACCTGGTGGCGGTAGAGAATCTGCAATCAGATCATTAGATTCAAATGGTTTGGAAGTGACAATGATCAAAGACACTACTCCAATTCCGCACAATGGCTGCAAACCAAGAAAAACAAGAAGGATATAATTATGGCAAGATATACCGGACCCTCTTGTAAATTGTGTAGAAGGGAAGGCACAAAGCTTTTTTTAAAAGGTTCACGCTGCAATTCGGATAAATGTTCCTTTGAAAAACGAGCTTACATTCCCGGCGAACATGGAAATGCAAAAGGTTTTAGAAGAAGATTAAGTGATTATGGTATCCATCTAAGGGAAAAACAAAAGGTAAGACGTATTTATGGAATTTTGGAAAAACAATTCAGGAAATATTTTAAAATGGCTGCCAAAAAATCTGGAATTACCGGTGAAAACCTTCTCCAGTTTTTAGAATGCCGCCTGGATAATATTATCTATCGGATGGGATTTGCTCCTTCCAGGAAATCTGCTCGTCAAATCGTACGACACGGTCATATCCTGGTTAATGGACGAAAAGTAAATATCCCTTCCTTTTTAGTTCGCTCGGAAGATGAAATTTCTATTAAAGAAAAAAGCAGAGGAATGACGTTGATCCAGGAAGCGATGGAAGCTTCCACTGAAGTTTCTAACTATGAATGGTTCGAAGTGGATAAAGACCAGTTCATGGGTAAGATACTCAGCATTCCAACCCGTATTCAGATCCCTCTGGATGTTGATGAACGTCTTATTGTTGAATACTATTCTAAGTAAAAGAGGAGTTAATTTATGAATTTCCTTGAACCTTTACAATTGCCCGAAAAAGTTCAAGCTGATGAAAAAACTTATAGTCCGACTTTCGGAAAATTCGAGATTGGACCTTTGGAACCCGGTTTTGGCACAACCATTGGAAATACTCTGAGAAGAGTTCTGCTCTCCTCTGTTCAGGGTGCTGCCATCAGATTTGTGAAAATTGAAGGTTTACATCATGAATTTACTCCTATTGCAGGTTCCAATGCTGATTTTATCGACTTGATTTTAAGACTGAAAAAACTGGTAATAAAATCTGAATCTATTGAAGAAGAAAAACTCATTCTGGAACATAAAGGAATCGGACCCGTTACAGCCAGCGAAATAATTGGAAGTGCTGATGTTGAAATTATAAATAATGACCTGGTTTTGTTGGAAATGACAGAAGATATCGATTTCAGGATGGAACTCTGGACTGGAATTGGCAGAGGATATTGCCCTTCGGAAAATCATGATGCAGAAGATAAGCCTGTGGGCGTGATTCCGATAGATTCCATCTATTCTCCGGTTACAAAAGTTAACTTTTATGTGGACCGTCAAAGAGTTGGTGAAACAATAGATTACGATAAATTAATCATTGAAATTACCACAGATGGCAGCATGAATCCGAAAGATGCTCTTTATCTTTCTGCTATGATTCTGAGAGATTTGTATGCTAGGATGGTCCTTTTCGAAAAAGAACCGGAATACATCGAAGAAATAGAGATAAATCCTGAACTGGAAAGACTGGAAAAAATCCTTTTTACAAATGTAAATGAATTGGAACTTTCCGTGAGATGCAGCAATTGTCTTTCAGCAGCCAAGATTGATACAATCGGCGAACTGATAGAAAAAAGCGAAAATGAAATGCTCAAATACCGCAACTTCGGGAAAAAATCCTTGGAAGAGATTAATATATTGCTGGCAAAATACAATTTATCCCTTGGTACCGATGTGAAAGGATTAATCGAAGAAATCCAGAATACTAAAAACAAGATAACTACAAAAAAGAAAGGTTAATATTATGCGACATAAAGTTAAAGGCAGAAAACTCGGAAAAGAAGCTGACCATCGTAAATTGATGTTGAAAAACCTGGTTTGTTCATTAGTGGAACATGGTAGAATAAATACAACTGTGGCAAAAGCAAAAGAGATCAGAGGTGTCGCGGAAAGAGTGATAACTTATGGCAAAAAAGGTAGTATTCATCACAGAAGACTGGCTTTCAAGGTTCTCAAAAACAGAACCCTTGTTAAAAAAGTATTTGATGAAATCGCTCCCAAATATGCAAGCGTGGAAGGTGGTTACACTCGCGTTCTCAAAAACGGATTTCGCAAAGGTGACTGCGCCCCCATGGCTATTATCGAATTCGTGGAAGGCAAGGATACAAAAACCAAAAAAGAAGATATTAAAACCGAAGACATCGCGAAATAATTAAGAATTATAAATTAAGAATTAAGCAGGCTTCCAAATTATGGTTGCCTGTTTTTTTTATTTGGAACTTATTCTCCGTCCGAATCTTCGGGTTCGGACAGAATTTTTATTCAAAGCTTCGATTAAAATAAAAAATTTATTGAACTAACGGACTGGACTTCATGCTGAACTCATCCTGCTGCCTGCACCGCCGAAGCTGGCGAAGGCGTGTCCTTCTCTTTTTGATGAGAATTATGAAAGATATTCCAAAGAGAAGGAACATAAGAAATGCAGGAAGAAATTAAAAGAAAAAAAATTGATTTTTTTCTTTAGTTCCCTCTCTTTTCAAGAGAGGGTTAGGGTGAGTTATATGTGTTGAAAAATTCAACTGGGGAATGTTAGTTATGAATTAAACAGGCAGCCAATTCTTCCATAGTCATTTTTTTGAGGGATTTCATAAAGGCTTATTCCTTCGTCTGGGGCGGCGACGGTTGTAGAGCAAAGCAGTTTTTAATTCTTCCGGATAAAATGAAAGTGCCTTTTCCAATAATTGTTGTAATTCTTTTAAAAATGGGTAACGGGGATTAAAAGAGTAATTTCGGGTTCTGCCTGAGAGTTTACTTACCAGTACTCCCTTTTCTTCCAATTTATTCAACTGTTTTTGAATTGGAGAAAGAACCGTGTTATAAAAGCGTGCTATCTCCCGTGCATATCCTCCATCTCTGCAAAACAGGAAAATGAGGATCCGTTCTGCATTTATTGAACCTAATAAAACTTCCAACATAAGACCTTCTTTTTAGATCAATCGACCTATATTTTAGGTTATATGACCTAATTTATAGGTCTAAGATTAATTTGATGTTTTTTTTGTAAAGGACTTTTTTTGTTTGGAAGAAATATCTAAACGGAAATAAAAATTTGAAATCTTTTACAATGTTAATTAAAATTTAATAGACAAAAAAATCATATTCATAATTTTAAAATCAATCCTTTAAGGGAGGTTGGTTTATGTTGAAGATGACTTATAATCAAATACTGGAGTATTTTGAAAATAATCGGCAAAACCGGTTAAAAGAAAAAATTAACCTGTTACACCCTGCAGATACTGCCCAGGTTATAAATGAACTCCCTTCCGAATACCAGTTCACAGCCTTTTCTTTTTTGAATGACGAAAATGCGTCAGATGTTCTTCCGGACCTTTATGATGACCTGCGAGAAGATATCCTGGGAAAAATGCAGCAGAACCGCCTGGTGAAGATCATTGATGAAATGGAAACAGACGAAGCAGCAGATATAATCGGGGAACTGGAAGATGATGTTTCTAAAGAACTTCTGGAAAAAATAGATAAAGAAGATTCAGAAGATATCAAACAGCTTCTGAAATATGATGAAGAATCTGCTGGCGGCTTGATGCAGACCGAGATCATCGCTGTTAACCAGAAAATGAAACGTGATGATATCATTGAATATATTCGTGAGAATTATGAAGAAGTCGAGAATATACATTACATTTTCGTGAAGGATGATGACAATAAATTGATTGGACTCCTGGAAGTGACGCACCTGCTTTTGGCAAAAACGCAGAGAAAAGCAAAGGATATCATGGATAAGAATGTAATTTCAGCCCAGGTAGATCTGGACCAGGAACAGGTGGCAAACATCTTCCGTAAATATGATATCTACATTCTCCCTGTAGTAGATAATGAGAACCATTTGCTGGGTCGTATCACAGTGGATGACATCATCGATGTTATCGACGAAGAAGCATCGGAAGACGTGTATAAAATGGTAGGTTTGGAAAGCGAAGACAGAGTTTTTACCAGTCCTTTAAGTTCTGTTAAGAAGAGACTTCCCTGGCTCACTTTGAATTTATTTACAGCCCTTCTGGTTTCCAGTGTGGTGGGAATCTTTGAGCAGACAATTGCCAGGTTATCATTTCTGGCTGTGTTGATGCCAATTGTTGCCGGCTTGGGAGGAAATTCCGGAACTCAAACTTTAACTGTGATAACACGAGGAATCGCTCTGGGTGAATTAACCATACATAATACTTTCAAAGCAATTTATAAGGAAATCACTGTGGGAATTGTGAACGGGATTTTGATCGGTTCTGCTGCTGTGCTGATCGCTTATTTGCTGAAAGGAAATATCATGTTGGGAGTTGTTTTGGGAGCAGCAATGATCTGCAATATGTTCATTGCAGGTTTGGTCGGTTCACTCATTCCGATAATCATGAAAAGCTTGAAAATTGACCCGGCATTAGCGTCCAGTGTGATCATTACAATGCTCACGGATATTGGTGGTTTTGCTTCCTTTTTAGGATTAGCCACGATTTTATTATGAGTTCCTTCAAAACTAATTTAAACTATTTTTTATGAATGAAACTCATAAAAGCTCGCTATTTATACCTTATTTGGAAACAATAAAAAGTATGATATAATTTAACATTGACAATAAAGCTCATACTTAATGTTTTTGATAGAATTTTTTATTAGTATAGAATCCATATTAAAGGAGAAATTTATGAAGTTAAACTATTTCAAAACTTCTTTTTTTCTGGTTTTGATGGTTTTCAGCTTCCTGTTTTTGCCAATCTCCTCCCACGCAGCTTTAGACGACGCAGAGTACATCGTTCAAAATCTGCAAGTGAATGACATCCCGAATGATGACGGGTCAGGATTGGTGCTTAGCTGGAAACCATTATCAAAAGAAAAGAGAATCATCGAATATCGCATTTATCGCGGTGTTACGCCGGATTCTCTTTTTTATATCGGAAGAATTGATGTAAATGTGAAAACCGGAGTTGCGGGTGATTTGATGTATTTTTATGACACCGCCTACAATTACTTTCTGGATATCCAGGCTCCGGGAAAACTTAAAAAAGAGAAGAAACAGGCAGAAGACAGTCCTCTTTACAGAAGGTATCCACGCGATCTGGCAGTTTCCGGTCCTCAATTCAAAAACTACAGCATCCTGGCTGTTATATCTGAGAAAGATTACTATTACAAAAACAGAAAAGTAGAAGTTGTGGCTGAAGAAGATACTACTGTTTATGCTGCTCTGAAACTGCGTAATTTCAGACAGCTTGCTAAGAAACTGCTTGAAGACAAAGAATATTTTTACACGGTATTCGCAGTTAATGAAGCCAGAAAGTATTTTCCTCACGCAGAACCTGTAATAGGAATCCCAAGAGAGAATTCTCCTGAGGAAACCAAAGAATTTTATCCGGTTTTTGTAAAAGATAAAAATCGGCTTCAATTCGAATGGTCATTACCAATTTTCACCGATGATATTTACTATCACTGTTTATATGTTTTGGATAAAGATGAGCTGGATAAATTTCAGGAATACACAAAAGAACTGAAGCTGATCGAAGAAAATGATCTGGCAATAAAGCAGGATTCAACAGTTG
>JAUWNO010000443.1 GCA_030612605.1 Armatimonadota bacterium | reverse complement strand
ATCAATACGAACCAAATTTTACGGTATCTTTTCTTTTCTTCAGCAAATTTGGAAAAATATGATTTGGCGATATCCGCAGGCAAGGCAATTGAAAAAACTCCTGATTTGACAGATGAGATGAAACCGTCATTTTTGGCGTATCTGGGAGATGTTTACTATTTATCAAAACAAGATAAAAAAGCTGTAGAATATTTTATAAAATCGAATGAATTAAAACTTTTAATGGGTTTATTCAGGGAATATACAGCAAAAAAGGATGAACAGACAAAGCAGAGAATCACAAAAATATTGGATTCATTTATAGAGCAAAATCCGGATAAAAATCTGGCAAATTTTCTGGCAGGTTTTACCTATATGAATCTTGAACTAAATGAAGAGAGCGAACATTATTTCAATCTGGTTTCTGCAGATTTTATCAAAGAAAACGGACTGTTGAATACAACTGCTGAAGCCTATCTTATGAATTCGGAAAATATTTCTAAAGCGGTGGAATTGCTTGAATTACGCGATGAACAGGAATCCGGAGTTAATGAATTTTTAGGATTCTATTTCTATTTGGAAAATTCTGATTCATTATCATTTTACTATCTTTACAGAGCTTTAAAAGAAAATCCTCAATCAGATGTAGATATTTTTCTGGTTACTTCTTTTGTTGCAGAAAAACTGGGAAAAATCGAGGACATGATTTTAATCTTGGAAGATGCGATTCAGCTTTATCCGGAAAGTCCGGATGTTCTAAATACTCTTGGTTATTCCATTGCAAAATATGAGTTCACAGATAAATATGCAGCAGCGGAAGAAATGCTGAAAAAGGCTCTGGAGATTGAATCTGAAAATAATCATATCTGGGATAGTCTTGCCTGGCTATATTTTAAGATGGATAAATATGAACAAGCGTTGCAAGCAATGGAAAAACCACTCGAACAGGAGATTGAACTCAGCGAACTTGCCTATCATCTGGGAGAGATTTATTTGAAATTGGATCAAAAAGAGCGAGCTATAGAATATTTGAAAATAGCTATTGAACTTGCGAATGATGAGAAATCTGTTGAGCTTTCTAAAAAATTATTAGAAGAATTAGAATGAAAATAATAAAGTAATATAAAAGGAACACGGATGACACAGATATTACGGATTAGCACAGATAAGAAATATAATTTTATGTCTTCGTGGAGAATTAAATGAAAATCATATTAAATCATAATGCATCTGAGAAAATCAGCGTCAAAAAAAATAAAGACTAAATAGTAATTCGTGTAAATTCGTGTAATTCGTGGACAAACAAATTAAGGAGCAGAAAATATGAAATTTGTTTTTAAGAAAATAAATGCGATTCTCTTGATTATCGCAATATTAGCCACAGTGCTTGGCTACATTATTATGGGAACCGGAGATAAAACCATTTCACCCATAATTCTGATTATTGCTTATGTTGTTTTGTTTCCCGTAGCAATTCTGTATGGAATGAAGAAAGGCAAATAAAATTCCGCATTTGGAATTAGAAATTTGGAATTAGAAATTTTAGATGAAATATCTTTCCGAAGAATTTATTGCTACAATCGATAAGTTCAATTTACGCGCGCGACTCATTGTAGAAGGTTTTATTATCGGATTGCACAAATCTCCATATCACGGATTCAGCGTGGAATTTTCTGACCACCGGCAGTACAACCCGGGTGACCCTATCAGCAAACTGGATTGGAAAGTTTATGCCAGAACGAACAGATATTATATCCGGAGATATGAAGAGGAAACCAACTTAAAATCTTACATAATTGTGGATCACAGCAATTCCATGAGATACACATCAGGGAAAATCTCGAAGATGGAATATGCCAAAGCTTTTGCATCTGCACTTTCCTACCTGATGATTTCCCAGCAGGATGCAGTTGGATTCCTATCCTATACAAATAAAATCACCAACTACATTCCTCCGCGTTCTATGAAATCTTACTTAAATATTATTTTAAAAGAAATCTATAATTTAGAACCTGCAGAAACCACACAAACAGCCCAGGTTCTACATTCTCTGGCAGATAGAATTAAGAAGCGCGGTTTGATAATTCTGATTTCAGATTTGATAGATGATGCGGATGAAATTTTGAAAGGTTTGCAGCATTTTCGTCATCAGAAGCACGAAGTGATTTTGTTTCACATTCAGGATAAACAGGAACAGGATTTTGATTTTAAGAGGGAAACCGAATTTGTGGATGCTGAAACCGGAGAAAAGATTGTGGTTTCTCCCTGGCAGATTAAAA
>JAUWNO010000555.1 GCA_030612605.1 Armatimonadota bacterium | reverse complement strand
GTCAATAGCAATAAAATCACTCAACTGGGTTCTTCTGTAAACAATGAAACCCTGATTTCCCTGCTGAGCATCAGCAGTCCAGATAATATCAGCAGAATTATCTTTTCCAATGGCAGCAAAATTAGAGATTATTGCAGGAGCGGTGAATGAGTAAATTTCTTCAGAAAGTTCAGAAAAATTATCATTATAATCTTTAGCTCGAATCCTGAAAAAATATATTTGATTCAATTCCAACTCCGGAATTTCCACAGTTTTTTTAAGTTGGCTGGCTAAAATATAATTATCATTTCTATCGAATATTTCAGCAGTTTGAATAATGACCGGTTCAGTTGAGTATAAAATTTCATAAGTCTCAAAATCAAAAGAGGAAATAGTATCCCATTCCAAAATTATTGTATCAAAGGTCTGGTCAACGATAGAGAAATTTTCCGGTGCTTGAGGAATCAGATAATCATCAAGCTCCATAACTTGAGGAAGGATTTCTGTAGCAGCATTTACCCAAAGAGAGTAATATTCAAGGGCAAGTTCAAATAATTGGTTCATATTGAAAGTACCTGAATTTGGATCAAAGTTGTAAAACCAGAGATAATTTTCCCCAGTTGGCTCATAACAATTTGGCAGCTCATCCATCTCCAGATGAAAGAAAGGTTCAAAAACATCGTATCTATTCCAATCTTGAAAAGAGTAGAGCATTTGACGGTTTTGAGAATAACCTACCAGATCAACATTATTATTCACCGGATAGGTTCGTCCTGTTTCAGAGCGAAAAATAAAATCATAAATATTGTAATTTACTGAATAATAATCGTTTAAAAACACATTTGGATGAGTTCCGATTGTATTTGCAGGGATCATCAGATGGTTGCCGGCATTAATAATATCGATCTTCAGGTTGGAAAGATCGCGTATGGGAAGATTGGGGCAACCCTTATTATTACCTGCAGAAATCTGACAGTCAGGATGCCCTAAATGTTTATTCCAATCATAACTATGAATTTGAGCAGAAAATTCCCGTTGTCCAAAATCATTCCTGATTTTATTACAGAATAGTTGATAAGCCACATTAAAAACATGGTCTTCAATTCTGGATGGATCACTCAAAGATTTGGAATTTGAATAATTACCTATTTGTGTCCATTTTACTTCTCTTCCTGTTCCGGAAATAAGCAGAAACATTGCATCCCAATCTGAAAAACATTTATAACTTACAGCAGGAGTGATAAAATCATCATTAGGATGAGGAGCAGTAATGATAATCGGCATTTGAGATTGAGGATTATAAATATAAAGTCCCCAACCATTATTAAAAGAACCCTCTTCATCATCATATGTAGAAGTCGTTCCGTTCTCATCATAATAACTCATATCCAGGATTTCCCGCAAAATGTAATATGTTCTGCCATTATCCGTATCATGAAATTCTACTACCTGATAAGGAAATCCTAAGCTATCAATTAGATTTTGAGCTCCCTGATAATTTTCTTGAAGGAATGTATCAATAACAATGTACCAGTCATTCAGCATTTGTTCATCAGCTATCAAAAAATCTCCAAAACCGGTTGTTTGAAGATCCCACGGAGAATAGACATTATAATTTTCAGAAGCAATTCCTTCTGAAAC
>JAUWNO010000018.1 GCA_030612605.1 Armatimonadota bacterium | reverse complement strand
GATGAAAAAGAGAATGAGATAATTATTTCTTTTCCTGCGGATTTTGAAGTAACACAAAGATTAATGAAAAAGGAATTTACGGAAGAACCATCGAAACTTATCAAAAAACTTCCTGAAAAACTGTTTCCCAAAAAACCGGTTTTTCCATCAAACCAGGAAATTGAAGAAGAAAAGAGAGATTTACTCAAGCTTAATCTATCGCAATTTATCGCAAAATATTACAAATTTAAACAATCTCGTGAAATTTTGAATAATAAAATCATAGATGTCTCAGAGTTCTTAAAGGTTGAATTTCCATTCCATAAAATCAAGGTTAAAGATAGAAAATATGATTTAACAAGAAATCCTTTTCAGACAAATATTTTTAGTGATTTATTTATTGAGGTTTCTGTAAACAACGATGGAATCGTTTTTTTACCTTCTTCGGAATATGAACTTGAGAACAAGATTTTCAAAACAAAAAACGCTGAATGCATTGATCTCTCAAAATTGAGTGATTTTGAAATTGAAAAGATTTCTCCTTTTATTCCTCAATTAGTTTATCAACATCGGGCAATTGGCAGCAAACTAATGAATTTTTTATTAGTAGCAGATGAGGTTTCTACAACTTTGGTTGTGAAGGAAAAACCAAAGAAAATTTACGATATCTATTCTTATGAAAATCTGCTTCTGATGCTCAGCAAATATTGGTCGGAAAGAACTCTTTATTTTAGTATCCTGGAAGTGAAAAAAGTTAATAACTTCATAGAATTTAAAAGCTTTCTAGTTGCCAGAGAACCTGAAACAGGAAAATATGATTTGGCAGAAATTAATTTCCAATTGGATGAAAATTTTAAGATCGATTTGATTATGATGTTTTTAAATCCTGATTTGAAGGAGTAAATAAGTTCATTATGAAGATATTTGAAACTCACGCTCATCTGGATTTTTCCAATTTTAAGAATGATAGAAAAGATATTTTAAAGCAGTGCTTCAGCTCCGGAATCGAGTATATTATCAATGTTGGAATCGATGAAGAAACATCAAAGGCAAGTATTGATCTGGCAGAGAAATATAAGCAGGTTTTTGCCTCTGTTGGCTATCATCCGCACGATGCAAACAAGTTTGATAAAAACGTGATCTTACAATTATCGCAACATCGGAAAGTGGTTGCCATTGGTGAGATCGGATTGGATTTTTATCGGAATTTATCTCCCCAAGACGTTCAGAAAAAAGTATTTGAAGAACAAATTATCTTAGCAAATGAACTGAATTTGCCAATAATAGTTCATGACCGTGATGCACACGAAGAGTGTCTGCAAATTTTGGAAAGAAATAATCCGCAGAAAGTGGTGTTTCACTGTTTTTCCGCTGATGAGATATTTGCTGAAAAAATCATCCAAAATGGTTGGTTTATTTCTTTCACTGGAACCATTACCTATAAAAATAATAAACAGGAAAATGTCGTAAGAATGGTGCCTTTAGATAAATTTTTCGTGGAAACAGATTCCCCTTTTCTGAGTCCTGTTCCCAAAAGAGGTAAAAGGAATTCACCCCTTAATCTTCGTTATATTATAGAAAAAATTGCTGAAATCAGGGGATTATCACCAAATCAAATTGCTCAAATATCATTTGAAAATGCAGTTAATTTTTTCTTGAAAGATAGAAAGGGTTCTGCAAAATAAAAATAGTCTGTCTTTCTGAGGAAATCTTCAAAGTAGTTTCTAACGAAGAATCTCATTATAAGCGGAGATCCTTCGATGGAAAAGCAATCCGGCAGCTGCCGGATCAGGATGACAACAACACTCTATTTTCAGAACTTATTGAAAGATAGAATGTAACCTTTAAAATGGTTTACAATCAGACACTATACAAAGAGTGAATAAAACCTCGTTCAGGATAGAATAGAATATCTATCCAAGCTAGGACCTGGATACGAGAGCTTTATTTCAAAAGGATCAGCTTCCTCACTGCTTTTGTTTCATCATTCACTTTCAATTTGGCAAAATAATTTCCACTGGCAACCTTCTTTTCATTCTCATCTGTTCCCCGCCATACAACCTCAAAATGACCTTTGGCAGAATAGGCATTCATAAGAGTTTTCACTTTTTGTCCTTTAATATTATAGATTGCTAATTCTATTTCTCCTGATTCTGCAAGATCAAGTTTGATAGTGGTTCTGGGATTGAAGGGATTTGGATAATTGATGATCTGAAGTTGCGATATGGGAATTTCTTCCTCCGCGCTAACTTGCTCATAGATGAATTCCAGATTTATTACAACTGTTTCTTCTATGCCATACAAAGCAGAAACACCGGCAACATAAGTATTACCTTCGATTAAATCCGGAAAAGTAAATTCTGTGACTGTACTGTTCAATGTTGTTTGATATTCTTCATCGAGATAGATATTGAAGCCGGAAGCCAGATAACCAGCAGGAAGTTGCCAGGAAAGTGTTGCATTTTCTATTTCCAGATAAATGGGAGCAGCAATGCCGGGGAATTCATAAGCTCCCATATCGATACCATTGCCACAAATCCTCGGATTTCCAGCCAGATCGTAAGCAGGAAGTACAACACCATACGGCAAAACCAATGTACCGGTATCGATGCAAGGAGAATCGGCAGATAAAGCATAAGGCCATTCAGCTCCTACTCCCAGCCACAAAGGATCTTCATCCAGCATTGTTTCATCATCCCAGGTTATATAATTATTACAAAGTTGCAAAATTCCAGGCATCCCATTTTGCACTAGGGAGTTAGTTGCATTCAATATGTTGGGCCCCCATGTACCGCTAAGACATAGTTGATAAGGAATATTACCATATAATATGGAATTTACGATATTAGATTCGGATTGATCCATTAAGTGCATTGCTGCACCTTGTTCTAAAGTTTCATTATTACCAATTGTACAATTAACAATATTAACTTTTGTTTCCATAGTTATAAGAATTGCTACCTCTGCAGGCAGCCATTCAATAGATGCGTCAAAATTATTGGTGATTTCTGTATTAATTACATTTACTGTTAGAGAATCATAGTGTATTCTATTATAACGGCATCTCAATTGTTTGCAGCCTGTATTAGCTGGTTCATTATTTCTGAAAATGCTATTTGTTATATTAAAATCATTGCCAAATTTTTGTGAATAGAAATAAACACTTCCTGCAAATTGGTTATTTTCAACTATTATATTATTTAACAAAACATCATTAAAATCAAATCTAAGGGCAATAAAAGCTTCATTATTGTTATCCAAATGATTAATGACAAGAATGTTTTCCAATAATACGTTTGAATTCTCATTCAAAGCAATATCATATTGATTTCTGGCATTAATTAAAGTAATATTTTTGATTTGATAATCTTGTTGAGGATCTTGACCAATAATAAATCCTCCATTAAATTCAGCATCAAGTATAGTATTTTCTCTGGATTCACCTATTATATCTATATAACTTTTTAAATGAAGAGGAAAGTACTGATTGTTTTGAGATACAGAATAAACGCCATCAGCAAGATGAATTGCTTTATACATTAAACTATCTGATCTAATTTTAGCAAGGGCATAAACTATTGATTGTAACGGTTCAAGTGGTGAGATACCGCTATTGTTATTATCTCCATTAGTTGAAACATATATATCATAGTTCACCTGATCTACGACGGCATTTTGACAACTAAAAGAAAACTGATTAGGTAAGGGATAGCCAGATCCTCCTGAGCCGGGATAGATAAAATAATAACCTTCTGCCGGATCAATCACGGTGAATGTATCGACTATAATCTCTTGGTATGGACTACCATGAGTTTTGAATATGTCATTCCCAACCCCAGCGTAATTAAGATAAATACTATTCAGGTCATCAGTATCAAAGTTTACTGATGAAGAGATAAAACCAATTAGAAGACCTCCTGCAGTATTATAAGCGCTATTATATCTAATTGTACTACCTGATAAGTTCAAATTGGCATTACTTAATACTACACCACCACCTACATGATTTACGTTATTGTACTGAATTATGCATTTATCAATAGTAATATCTGATTCTGAAATGAACAAACCTCCCCCAGCTCGATCTGGAGAATATGGGTAGTTATATTGATAACCTATACCATTTTGGATAACAAAACCAACAATATGCATTTGATAATATCCAGAAATGTCTTCAATTCGTATAACACATCCATTTTGAAATCCATCGATAATCGTTTGTGAGATATAAGATTCATCTCCGGTAGTCAGGTAAAGACTACCGAGGGTCATGTATTTTTCAAGAATAACAAGATTTTCGTAATAATTGCCGGGATAAACCAGGATCGTATCTCCATTTGTACAGAAATCGATGCCAGCCTGAATGGTTGTGAAGTTGCCGGTGCTGTCTTGCTTTATGTGCCAGGTGGTAGCATTTAGCAACGAACCAGTCTTCGTTACACTACGCCACGGCAGGCAAAACAAACAAAAAGAACAAAAGAATATTAGTTTTATTTTCATATTTACCTCGAACTCACCCCAAATCCCTCTCTTCACTCCAAGAGAGGGGCTTAGAGCAAGCTATGTTATCAAGTTTATTTCAAAAGTAGCATTTTCTTCGTCAGTACATTATCCTTGGTTTTGAGTTTGTAGAAATACAAACCTGAACCGACTGGTTTACCGTTATCATCTTTGCCATTCCAGACTACGGATTGTTCACCAGATGAGGTAATACCTGTATAAAGAGTTCTTACCTTCTGTCCTTTCAGGTTGTAAACAGTAAGCTCGATTTCCTGTTCCTGTGGTAATGAGAAAGTAAGTCTTGTTTCAGGATTAAATGGATTAGGATTGTTTCCATGTAAAACAACATTATCGATTACCGGAATTTCATTTTGAGGTTCTTCAAGATTTCCAAACATGATAACAGAACTTTTCTGCTGACCGGAGATCAGACTTCTTGATTCGTAAATACCTGTTTCTTTGTTAAGGACCTGGTAGCTGATTATTGGAGTTCCTGCTTCCCGGTTGTTTGTAACAATCTCGAAGCTGAATGGAATAGCGCTCGTGGAATAAACCAGTATCTGCTCACATGTATCTTGCACTACAACAGCTCCTACACAAAGATCATCTTCAAAAACACCTATTTCCAGTACATTTTGTGGAATATCCATTACATCGATAACTTCATAGCTTGGTAAATCATTATAGCTGAAATATTCCGCTTCCATTCTTTCTCGCTGCTCGGTTTCTTCCATATCATCCGTCCAGTAAAACTCTTCGATGTCTTCTCTGAACACTACAATATAAGCTTTTCCATAAACCATGTTTTTATCGGTTGGGGAGGATGTAGGTGTTTCTTGTTCTGAATATTCATAATACCAGTCCTCGGCTTCAACGGAGTTCACAATGTCCCAGAATTCACCAAAAGCGTCCTCGATGTTCTGAGTCCATGGCAGCCAATAACCCATCCAGTTATCTGTGTCAAGGGGTAGAGTATACCTAAGTTCCCAATCAGCAGGTAAGCGGGTTGCACCGTTTTGAGAAGGTAAATAATGATCTCCGTTATCTTGAGGATCGAGTTTATAACCGTAACTGGAATATACATCATAGGAAGTAGGATACCATGTTTGGGTTAAAGCTGTATAATCTAACACAGGAGGATCATCATTATCATACAAAAGTTCTAAATCAAAGGGCCAATCGAGAAAGTACTCGAGAAAAACAGTGGCTTCATCTGCTTCATCATCCTCCCTATCCAGTCTGGGGAAAGAAACCCAATTCCAGTAGTTACCTTCGCAATACTTAATATCAACAATAGTTGGATAGCAACCCATATCAACGCGAGTTCCATCTAAATCGGTTTGAGTGGGATCACCGGTATCGATACAGGGACTGCCTTCTAAAAGATTGAATTCATAATTAGTTTCCATACAGAATTGAGGATCTTCATTGATATTACCAGGACCTGTAGTAACATAACCTGGATTAGACCAACGAATGTTACTATAACTCACCGTTGCGGTTCCTTCATCTATACTACCCGGATCTACTATGCAATTGACAATATAATGAGGAGTATCAATATCAATACCGGCATCATTTTCAGCTATAGTACAGTTGATGATTTCTGCATCATATCCTGTAGTTGAACAAAAACCAGCAATTCCGCAACCATTATTTGAGAATTCTGTTCCCTTAATTTCATCATAATAATTCAACCCACTATTTGAAAAAAAAATCCCAAAATAATCATTTTCTCTAATAATGCAATCATTGACATGAATATTTGAATGATTACATGAAATACCATCGCCATTCCCTTCTATTTTACAATTATAAACTATTACCGGGTCATCATAAAAAGCATCTTCTAATCTGATACCACTGTTCTCCCAACCAGTAGCACCGATAATATGAAATCCGGATATTATTACTTGTGTACTAATACCAGTTTCTTCATCACCTTTAATTGAAATAGTGGGATCTTCATCTTCAGAAGCTTCAATAGTGCAGTTTTCATAACCATTAACACTTATTATACGAAGCTCATCATAATTTAGATTATTGTAAGTATCTAAATCTATAATTATATTCTCCGAATAAGGTTCATTAAAATCAAATACTCTGATTTCGACAAAATCACCAGTATAATTTCCTGTCAAGGCTTCATCAATCGCGCTTTGTATTGTTGGATATGGTTGTTGTCCATGATGTACTTCTAAGATTGTTTGTGCGGAAATTGAGAGAGCTATTATTACTAGAGTAAACGTAAAAATCTTTTTCATCTTTTTTCTCCTCGTATATTATCTTTATACTTTGTTTTTTGTTTTTCAGGATAAAGCAGAATCACACAAACTTATTTTTACAGATAATGAACAGCATATCTACCTCCTTTCCCATTTGGGAGGAAGAGAGTATTCATTATCTCCAAAAAACTTTGACATCATGATGATGAAATTAATTTATGTTTCCGGGAAGAGTGTTGTAGAGGAATAATCGCAATGGGTTCAGCCTTGCTGTTTCGAAACACTCTCTTCCTTTTTCTATATCCAATTATTTAATAACAAATTAAATGCACTTTATTATTCATCTACAAAATCTTGAGCATCACAGAAAGCGATAGTATTAAGTTCTAATTTCGCTAATAGCTCTGAGGTATCTTTAATTGCGAAAATAATTACTAAAATGATGAATATAAAAATAAAGATTTTAAATTGCTTTTTTAATTTCATATATTCCTCCCACAAGATTTTAAAAAATGTGGGACGATTTTTTAATACATCTTTTTGAAGCAAAAATGAATAAAATATGTCAAGAAATAAAAAAAATGGTAAGGTTAGTAACATGATAAAAGAGAAAAACGAAAGAAAAAATATGAATTTTATTACATAGGGTTAAATAATGTAAATCAGCTTAATACCTGAAAAAGCGTGAAAGTATACGATTTATATTTTGGAAAAGTGTATACCAAAGGGGACAGAAAAAAAGTTCGAGGTGCGGGTTGCGGTGAATGTCATCCACGAATTATCGAAGTAATATGATTTAGCACAGAGCTAAGTTTATCTTTTCAATGATTTTGTTGGCTTACGGAGTTTCAACCGTTGAAAAGGTTCAGCAGGAAGAAGAGTCTTTTAAACCTTTTCAAGGTTTGCAAAAGCAGTTATTATTTTATTACTATTTTTTCTTCGTGTCTCTTTGCCTGCCCTATAAGGAGGAACGACTGTATCGGGGTGTCCTTCGTGGCTAAATAAACTAAACTTATCTCTCCGAACTCCCTAATAAAAAACTTGATATAAAAATAACCCTGAATATTTTTGCCCCAGATTTGTATGAATTGGAGGAAATATGGCAGTAGTAATAAACGAAGAAACCTGCATTGGATGCGGAGCTTGCATTGAATCATGTCCCACAGAAGCTCTTGAAATGGTAGATGAAAAAGCTAAAGTTGATGCAGAAAAATGCGTTGATTGCGGAGCTTGTATAGACGAATGTCCGGTGGAAGCAATTTCTCTGTAGTAAATAAGCTTTTTGAAATTTAAGCCGTGAAATTCACGGCTTTTTTATTTTCAAAAAAGTGTGGGTGTTTAGGCGCTCACGATTCCAAACTTACCAAGAAGTTGTCGTGAAAACAAAGATTCTCGCAAAGACGTAAAGAACGCAAAGGAATATGAATATGAATATCCAATATCGAACCCCAGTTTAATAAAAAAAGATTAAACAGGGGGCAGGCAAGGAATGTCCAATTATGAATGTAAAAGAAAATTAGAAATTTGGATTTAGAAATTTATCCGGTGTGTTCCCAATCCAACAGTTGCATGAAAGGAACAAGCAAGAAAAAGACTTGGCATAAGCCCGACTTGTCACGGCGTAATGTAATGAAGCTGGAAGGGTCTTGTGCTAAGTCGATCACCAACCTTCTTCCAACCAACCTGCCAACTTATCCCAAGATTCCTGTGGAACTTAGGACAAGTTTCGACCAATGAGAGGAAATTAGTAACTTGAAAAATTATCTTTTTCAAAACTCGTTTTTGAAAAAAATTAGAATCTTAAATCTGTTAAGAATATTTATTTTCAGGTTGTAATCAAACTTTTATTGACAATTTATTCGGTAATTTGAATTTTCCATCACATTTTTTATATTTTTTATATTTACCTTAATTTATAATCTATTATAATATGCAAAACAGAAGAAGAGGAAATGATGCGGAATTATAATTTAGTGATCGATGTCGGAAATTCGAATATTGTTTTTGGAATTTATTCTCATAAAAAATTAAAATTTTCATGGAGAATCAATACGGATAAATCCAAAACTGAAGAAGAATATTTTACTGTTTTAAAAGCACATTTAAACAGTATTTCGATTGAGTTAGGGGAAATTAAGAATATTGCATTATCTTCTGTAGTTCCGGATTTGATACGAATTTTATCCTACGTAATAAAAAAATATTTCAAAAGCACTTTTATAAATGTAAATGCAAGAACTGAATTGGGACTAAAATTCCCAATGGAAAATCCTGATTTTATTGGTGCAGATCTCATTGTGGATGCATTTATTGCAAGAGAAAAATATAAAGCAAATTGCATTGTCTGTGATTTTGGCACAGCCACAACAATCCAACTTGTAGGAGCAGACGGCTATTTTTATGGCACTGTTATTGCCCCGGGAATAAAAACTTCTGCCGATAGTTTATTTTTGAAAACTTCGCAATTATCTGAGGTTAAACTTCAAACTCCTAAAAACATTTTAGGAACAAACACAAAAGATGCTCTCTTATCCGGAATTATTAAAGGCAGCACTTTTATGGCTGATGGAATTATCAGGCAGATTAAAAAAGAATATAGCAACCTTGAAAACATCAAGGTAATAGCAACCGGCGGTTTGGCTCATCTTATCTCTGAGGATTCTGAAGAAATTGAGATCATTGATGAGAATTTAACTTTGGATGGACTCAATCTCATCTGTTTGAGATAGTAAAATTTTGGAATTGAAATTAATGAATAAAAAACTGTTTTTCATTTTTGCTCTCATTCTTATTTCAGCAATTGTTTTTGCCGAGTCATTTCCTAGAGAATACTATCTGGAAGGTGTTTCACCTCTGAATGGTAATGAGATCGATTTTTATAAAGTGAATAACGGCTTTGTGATTGTCAGCAAAGATGTTTATTTCTTGAATAATTTTATTTTGCGTACGTTTTCAGAGTTTGACTATGATAATTGGCAGGTAGAATTAACAGCGAAAATCAATAATATTGATGATATATATTTCCCGATTTATCTCGATATAGACGATTATATTCAGAACAATTTCAGAGCAACTTATTATAAATTATTAGTTGAAAAAAGCAAAGAACTTTTAAAAAAGAAAGATCGCTCCAGCGGAGCAGGTTTAATACCGGACATCGAACTTCCCAAGATTGCTCTTCCCAAAGTAGTTAGAAAATTTATGGGTGGAAAAAATACAGCTAGGTTGAGCCTTGATGGAAATCAGAAATTAACTTTTGCCGGCAGCAGCACTGTTCGCAAAAATGCACAGGTTTCAGAAGATAGCCAGCGAAAGGATTTTGACCTGGAAATGCGTCAAGATTTGAATCTGAGATTAAGAGGAACAATCGGCTCGAAAATTCATGTAGATGTAACCCATGCTTCCACTTCCGAAGACGATGTGATACCAACGCCGAGTGTGGTTAAAATCAATTATGAAGGTGAGGAAGATGAAATAGTAAAAGCTGTGGATCTGGGAAATATTTCTCTTTCTTTAACAGGTTCAAAGTTCATCAGTTATTCTATTTCATCCGAAGGTCTTTTTGGAGTCAAATCCAATCTGGAAATCGGCAACCTGGAAATTACCACTATTTTTGGAAAAGATGAAGCACAGAAAGATACCCAAAATTGGAAAGGCAGCTCGCAGGCAGATTCCACAGTTATTCAGAGCAGGCATTATATCAATCGTACGATGTATTTTATTGAAGACCCTTATTTGCTTTATCGGATGTATTCCGATTCAGATGGAGTTGAAGGGGTAGATTATCCTATGGGTTGGAAAAATAATGCCATCAAAGATAGTCTTGGATCCTGGTATATTGCAGCTCCTAATTTTCTACCGAAAAATGGAATAGAAGTAGAAGTTTACCTGGATAATAATATTGCTGGTGATAATATCACTGCTGTGGAAGGTAATGCAGTTGGTGAAGATGGAACATTCTTTTTTGACCGTTTGTTGGATGGGACAGATTATTCGGTCGATTATGATACCGGAATTTTATATATGCATAATTCTGTGGATAAAAGTTACACTATCGGTGTGGTTTATACTCGTGCGGATGATGTTCAGGTTCCAGCCAATACTGGTGATTCCCTGTTAGTTAAGCTTGTAAGAAAAATAAACCAGGATGTTAATGATGTATATTGGGAGCTTCAACTTCGCAATATCTACAGTCTGGGTATGAAGAATATCAAAAATGAAGGCTTTGACCTGAATGTTTTTAACTATTTCGAGAGTAATAATACTCGTAATTTCGATCTGCCGGATACGATTGCTACAGGCTCTATGTCTATTGAAACCTATAATGATTATTTGCGTCTCGATACTAACGGCGATGGTGTGATAGACAGTGATGACGCTACTGTCAATCTTGAGAGCGGGTATATAGTATTTCCTTTTCTGAAACCATTCAAGGCGCTTGGCGATGAGCTGATTTATACTAAAGAAGAGGAAAACATCCAATACAATGAATTCAAAATGAATATTGCCGTTAAAGGTCAGGTTGGAAGAGACCAGATTTCTCTTGGTAGAATGAATATTCTACCTGGCAGTGTAATCATAAAAATGGATGGAAATAAATTAAAAGAGAATATCGATTTCATCGTGGATTATGAATTCGGTTTAATCCAGATTTTGAATTCTGAAGCAAAGCAACCTGATGCTGAATTGGATATCAGTTACCAGTTCAAACCGATGTTTGCTGTGGAAAGCAAGACCCTTATGGGTATTCGGGCAGATATGAAGTTCAATGAAAATATGGATTTGGGTGGAACATTTGTATATCATTCGGAAAAGGTAGCAGATGACAGACCGAAAATAGGGAACGAAAACTTTAGTATTATCCTGGCGGATATCGACGGTAGGGTCGAGTATGAGCTTCCTTTTCTAACAAAAATAATTGATTGGCTACCTCTTATCAAAACCGATGAAGAATCAAAAATAACATTGAGTGGTGAAGTTGCCATGAGTATTCCCCGTATTTACGGTAATCCTAAACAAGATGATATTAAAGAGGCATATCTTGATGATATGGAATCCATTCTTGAAATCTATCCGCTGGGAATTACGCGTAAAGCATGGGATCCAGCCAGCCAGCCATTTGATATAGATTTCGGGAAAGCCCGGATTAACTGGTATAATCCCACCAATATTTATGCGAGAGATGTTTATGACCCGGCTTCTTTAACTGATAAAGAAGAAAGAGAAAAGGTCACAGTTTTAACCTGCAAAATCGATCCTCCGGAAATTGCAAATCCAAATTTTGATAATAAATATTGGGCTGGATTAATGAAGTATGTAGGTAACCAGATAGATTTTTCCGAAAAGAAATACATCGAAATCCTGGTTAAAGTTGATAGTCTCAGCAGCACTCAATCTCCAGTATTGATGCACATCGATATGGGAGATATTAATGAGGATTTTTATACTGATTTTGGAGGGGAGGGAATTCTAAACAGTGAAGATGGTATTACCGGTAAACCAAAGGACGGAATTCTGGATTACGACGAAGATATTGGTCTGGATGGAATTCCGGATGGACAGCCCGGTGATGATCCGACCGATGACTTTGATAATAATAAAGACCAGAATGGTGATTATCCAAAAATTAATGGAACTGAAGATAACGAAGATCTTGATACTGAAGACCTGGATGGAAATGGTTCTCTCAATGAGAGAGATATTTATTTCGAGTATTCTTTATCTTTGCAGGACACAATATTTCTGCAAAGCCAGTATAAAGGTTGGAAGCTGTTCCGCATTCCTCTACACGATGCTGAAAATTATAGTATTATTTCCAACGAATCCAATAAAACTCCAGACCTGGAAAAAATCAGTTATGCCAGAATCTGGTTTGAAGTGGAAGAATTAGCCAGGATAAGATTGGTTTCTCTGGATCTGGTGGGAAACAAATGGGAAGAAGGCTTCATAAAAAATATCGAAGACCAGGTTATTCCTGCCAGCGAATTGGAAACTAACAATGAAAGTATGATAGTTGGAATTATCGATAATCAAAAGGATATGCACTATAAACCTGCTCCGGGTACCGTGATTAAGAAGGATGGAGATAATACCCTGGAACAATCCTTAATCGTGGATTATCAAAATATTCAGCCAGGACATTACGGACTTGTAAATCAAAGTTTTCGAGAAGTGATAAACCTTTTGGGATACAACAAAATCAGGTTCTGGGTTTAGTCTGAACGTGCAAGAGGTATTTCGACAACAGATAGTTTAACTCAGGAACTTATCATCAGGTTGGGAGCAGATTCCACAACTTTTTATGAAATCAGGCATCCCCTGGAAACTCAGGATTATCTTGATGTGATGGACAAGAAAGGCTGGCACTCTTTTGAAATCGATTTCTCCGACCTTACATATCTGAAATTTCAGGGTGAGACAAATACTTTAGTTAAAGAAGGTGATTATACCTATTATCAAAAAGGTGATTACACTTTTGGAATGTATAAAAACCCGACTTTATCTGTTATCAGGGAAATCTATCTGGGAATTGAACAACCTGAACATGCAACAGAACCATTTACAGGTCGTTTGTATTTTGATGATATCAGGGTGGCAGATCCTTATGAGGATATTGGTTTCGCTTCTCAAGCAACCTTTCATACCAGCTTTGCAGATTTTTCCACTTTAGATATTGGTTTGGACTGGAGAACGCAGAATTTCCAAAATAATGCTACCAGAAGCAGAACAGTATTAAACAGGTCGGAAACAACAAGTCTCAATATCAGTAATAAATATTATTTACATAAATTTTTCCCGGCAGAATGGGGCTTGAATTTACCTCTGACTTTATCTCGAAATCAATCACTGGGAATTCCTCGTTTCAAAGCAAATTCCGATATTCTGCGTAAAGATCTTAATAAAGAAGAAAAAGAGCGGGAAAAGAATCAATCATTAACGTATAGTGCAGCTCTATCATTCAGGCAGAATAAAACTCCCAAAAGTAAAATCCTGGAATATACAGTTAAAAATACTTCCCTTTCTGCCAATGTTACTAAAAGGTTCACTTTAAATCCTACAACTGCCGATACAACTCTAACTTATAAAGTCATACACGATTATAAACTTAGTATACCAAAAGATAAAATAGATATTGGATTATGGTCGGATTACAAATTCTTCTTTATGCCGAATACTTTTGATAACAAGTTGACTTTTAATAGCACGGTTCCAAGAAGTTGGATGTGGGATACATACACTGATACTGTGGCTTTTTGGAAACAAAGACCAAATACAACA
>JAUWNO010000140.1 GCA_030612605.1 Armatimonadota bacterium | reverse complement strand
TGGAGAAATAATGTTCACTTGGACTGATTATTGTGTTTCTAATTTAATTTATGATCCTGATTATAATGCAATTGCGGGACGACTTTATGATTTTAGTGCTCTATCAAATGATAATTACACAGTTCCTTCTACTCATTTATTATATATGTCTAATTATCCCAATCCATTCAATCCTACTACAACTATCAAATTTTCAATTCCAGAAAAAAGTAAAGTTGAACTTACAGTTTACAACATCAAAGGTCAAAAAGTAAAAACTCTGACTCACAATGAATTTACAAAAGGTTCTCATTCAATTATTTGGAATGGAGATGATGAATCAGGAGAACCAGTCAGTTCTGGTGTTTATCTTTATAAATTAAATGTGAATAGTAAAACTGAAGCAGTTAAGAAATGCTTATTATTGAAATGAGATAGATGCTGCTAACAAAAGCCTGTGCATTCAGATTGAGAGAGAAGCAAGAAGAGCGTGGCAGCTGCCAAACATTAGCAGCAACTTAAAATGGAGAAATTATGAAGAATATGTTTTTATTATTATTAATCGTTTTTATTTCAAATCTTTCTGCCACAATTATTAATATCCCTGTGGATCAAGCAACGATTCAGGAAGGAATTAATGTTGCAGTTGATGGTGATACTGTTTTGGTTCAACCAAATACATATTTTGAAAACATTAATTACAATGGAAAGAACCTAATAGTTGGTTCTTTATTTATAACAACACAAGATACAGCTTATATTTCTCAGACAATTATATATGGTAACCAAGATAGCATTGTTGTTACATTTGAAAGCGGTGAGGATTCAACTGCTATACTCTCTGGATTTACGATTGAAAATGGTGACGATGGAATTCATTGTTTTAATTCTTCTCCTATTATTAAAAACTGTATTATCCAAAATTATTATGATTATACAGATGCAATATTAATTTATGGAGAATATTCTTCACCTATCATTAAGGAAAATAGATTTATTAATAATTATATGGGTATAAGAATCTCATCATCGCAAGATACAACAATTATTGAGAAAAACTTTTTTATAAACAATCTAAATGACGGTATATGTGTTATGGAATCATTTGCGATTATTGAAAATAATGAATTCCATTCGAATGAAATCGGAGTATGTATTTGGGTTAGTAATGTATTATTAAGAGGAAATTTGTTTCTCAATTCAACATTGACAGGTGTAAGTTGCTATACTTCATCAGCAATTATTGAATATAATATTTTAGACAATAACTCCTTAAATGGTATTTATTGCTCTTCAGGTAATGAATACTATCATCATACTACAATCAGAAATAATTTGATTACAAATAACGAACGCGGAATTTTATGTCACTCCTGGGACGGCATTAAAATAATAAACAATTCTATAATTGAAAATCAATATGGAATTGTGGAATCATCATCTGAAATTTTCATTATTAATAATATTATAGATGGTAATATAAACGATTTCGATTTTTATTTATATAGCCCTCCCCCAATTATTGCATATTCTTGTCTATCGGAAAGTTTACCTGTTCACAGTATCGATGGAGGAGGAAATATTGTATCTAATCCATTGTTTGTTGATCCTGAAAATGGAAATTTTCATTTATTAGAAAGCTCTCCGTGTATTGATACTGGAACAGCTTTTTTTGAATGGGAGGGAAATATTATTGTCAATCTTGAAGAAAGTGAATACTTTGGTGTAGCTCCAGATATGGGATGTTACGAATGGCAAGGTGTAAATGTTAATGAATGTGAAATTGAAAAATCTTTAGTTAATATCTATAATTACCCAAACCCATTTAATCCAACAACAACAATAAATTTTTCAATTCCCAAAGAAAGTGCAATTGATCTAATTGTTTACAATATTAAAGGACAAAAAGTCAAAAACCTTGTTAAAAATAATCTTGAAAAAGGAAATCATTCAGTTGTCTGGTTAGGTAAAGATGAAGCTGGTAAATCTGTAAGTTCAGGAATTTACTTCTACAAACTAAATGTTAATGGAAAAACTGAATCTATAAAAAAATGTTTGTTTTTAAAATGAGTGATGCTTGTAACAAGAGCCTCTACATTCAGATTGAAAGAAAAGTTTACAAGCCTTTGGTTTGCAAGAAGAACGTGGCAAGCTCAAAACAAGCAACAAAAATAGGAGGATAAGATGAAAAAGTTATTAATGATCATCTCAATTATATTCTTTGTGAATATCTTAATTGCAGATGTTTGTTGGGGAAATGGTGTTCCACTTTATGAAGGTAATTTTATTTACAGAGAAAAATCTACAGTAACTCCAATGGGGAATATTTTTATAACTTGGGCAGAATTAGATAACGACTACCGAAAATTAAAACTTCAAAAAACTAATTCTGTTGGTGAACCAATTTGGGCTGAACCAATCACAATAGATCAAAATGATTTTATGTTGGAAACAAATATTACTAAAAGTGATATTGATGGATGTTTTATCAATGCTTATGATCAAAGTAGATCAAATCAGAAATTGTATAAAATTGATAATAATGGTAATGTATTATGGCAATATTCTCATG
The DNA here is from genome assembly GCA_030612605.1 of Armatimonadota bacterium. Taxonomy (GTDB): domain Bacteria; phylum Cloacimonadota; class Cloacimonadia; order Cloacimonadales; family TCS61; genus JABMPU01. The sequence goes on along the minus strand of JAUWNO010000140.1, from coordinate 3,668 downwards.
ATGCTTCCTATTGTATAAATCTATTACCCTTAGATAATGGAGGTATTCTTAAGACTGAGATTATTGATATAGATAATACATACTATTTAGAAGGTAGTTATTTAAGTGATTCAGGAGCAGTTTTTTGGGAAAATGTACAATTATATGAATTTGAAGTTAATAATCCAAAAATTTTAGAGCAACAATTTGTTGATGGATATTTTTATTTTCTACTAAGTGAAGGAGATAATTGTTTTATAATTAAAGTGAATGAAGAAGGTGAACTACTAAGTCAATCAGATTCATTTTCAATAGGATATTATGTATCTGCTAAATTTATAAATAATTCATTTTTTGTTTTCTATCTTAATTTTGATACAGACAATTTAGAAATGCATAATTTCGATTTAACTGGAACTTCATTATTAATTGAAGACCCAAAAATTATTTGCAATACTTATTATTGGAAAGCAGATGATTTCACATTTTCCGATAATTACTTTTATGCAATTGTCACGAATGCAAATGGATATCTTGTTTTTCATAAATGTAATTTCGAGGGTGAAATATTGAATACTTTCACCCATAATTCTGAGGTTTCTTATCATAATCTTCAGGTTTGTGATCAAGAAGTAGATTTTGTTTCCTGTTATAGATACATACCTACTTTTGATGCTTATCTTCTTACTTTAAATGAAAATAGTATAAGTGAACCAATTCATTATCTACCCGAAAATAGCACAAATTATTGGGGTGAAAAATATTATTTAGATGATAATTTTAGTTTTGCAGGATATTGTAACATTGGTGATAAAGAAATTTATACAATGCGCAAGACAGAAAATACTACTATTGTTAATACAATTCGAGATATTGAATACGAAATAATTAGACCAGAATTAGAAATGAAAAATTCAAGTTTAGCAGCTTTTTGGCATTCTTCAGAAGATGATGCAATAATGATTCAAGAATACGATGAAAGTGGGAATCCGCAATATTCAGCAAATGGTGATGTGCTGATCGAAGGATACAATAACTTTTTTATCATTGAAGATAAAATTATTACAATAGATGATACTCTTACGAATTTAAATAATATTATGAAATGTTATGATTTTGATGGTGAACATCTTTGGTCTGAACAGTTTGCAGGTGCTCTTTCTGATCATCATATTTATCCTTTTTATGATGGTTATTTATTTATTTGCAAAGAAATTATCCACGATCCAACGCAACATATTCTCAAGTTTATTGCTTTTGATGAGAATGGTTTGTTATGGCCAGAAAGTGTCACTTTAGATATAACTGATCCGGTTACCTTTGGTGACATAAAGATGAAAGGCAATGTCTTATTTTTTAGATCTTATCACACAGTATATTATGTGTCGATCAATTCTAACGGCACATATACACAGCCGCAGATCTTAGCAGATAACAGCGATATGATTTTCACAAATGGTGATGAAAATAATTTCTTTGCAATTACGCGAGATGGTATTACAAGTTTGCGAGAGTTTCATTATTTTCAAGATGCTAATTTAATATGGGATGATGCTTGGGAAGTTTATATTGGTGATTATGGAAATCTGCATACAATTTTTGAAGATGATGGATTTTATTTAATAGGCTTTAATTATCCCGATTCTGTTAATATAGATAAATTTGATTATGAGCATAATCTTATTGAAGAAAGCAGTTTTGATTACACATCGCAAAATCCAATTATTTCCAGATTTGATGTCTTTAAACAAAGTAATAAATTTATTTTCGTCTTTAATTCAATGTTATCTAATTATGATATTCAGTTTTCATATATGATTACAGATAGCATTGGTAATGTATTAGTTCCTGAATTTTATGAGACGATAATGGAGCGAGAGATGATGGAATTTTCAGGTAATACTATCTTTACTGACGATTGTGTATATATGCCAATTGCCTGTGGTTATAAGCCTTTTGAAGGTGAATATCAAAGAAATTATTATGTTCAGAAAATTGATCTTTCCGATTATGTTGAAGCAGAAAATGAAATCATTCTCCAAGCAGAAACAAAATGTGTTTGTTATCCTAATCCATTCAATCCATCAACAACAATTAATTTTTCAATTCCAAAAGAAAGTAATGTAGAATTATCCATTTTCAATATAAAAGGACAAAAAGTCAAAATTTTAGTTCACAATGAATTTACAAAAGGTTATCATTCAATAATCTGGAATGGAGATGATGAATCGGGGAAACCTGTAAGTTCTGGTTTATATTTATACAAATTAAATGTTGATGGGAAAACGAAAGTAGTTAAAAAATGTCTATTATTGAAATGAAAAACCAGTTGCTAACAAGCATGCATGCGGATTCCCGCAGTATATGCAAAACGTTAGCTGTAACTTAAGAAAATAGGAGGAAGAATGAGATTTTTATTATGTTTTATCTTTGTGTTATTTATTAACCAGTTATTTTGCCAGATTGATTTTTATATCGAAACAGATGAAACTAATTATTCTTACGGACAGGATATTTACATAACATTCAATCTTCATAATACTACTTCCGATACAGTTATTGTAACATTTCTCAGTAGTTTTCCCTTCGATTACTATATCGATGATGAATTGTTTATCATTGGCTCATTCGCTGTAGTTTTCGATGTTTCAATCCCACCTTATTCTACATTTTCAGAATATTATACTCATACAGACAATGTGAGTGTTGGTGATCACATATTGATTGGAGAATTCAACTACAATTGGGTTTCAGATCCTGTCTCAATAACCATAGAACAAGTTGGTGTGGAAAATATTCAATATTCAATATACAATTTTCAATTGAGAAACTATCCGAACCCCTTCAATCCTGAGACAACTATCTCATTCAATTTAACCACGGAGCGCACGGAGAACACTGAGATAATAATTTTTAATACCAAAGGGCAGAAGATAAAAATTTTGGATTGTGACGAGTCTCTCGTCACAACAGCTGACGGAGTTGGCTACTCCATAACCTGGAACGGAACAGATCATAATAACAAACCCGTCTCATCAGGAATTTATTTCTATAAGATTTCTGCAGGTAAATCATCAGCATTGAAAAAAATGTTATTAATGAAATAAATAAAAAATAAAAAATGAAATAGGAGATAAAAAAATGAAAAATTTAAAGAGACTTATGTTTGTTTTGCTGTTACCGATTTTTACTTTAACAGCGGTGTTTGCATCCAATGGCTTTGAAGTTTATTTCAATCAAACCGGCAGCACAGAATTTGAACTCAACTATTTATTGGACGATTACAGAATATCCGAGACAATCAAGAATGGAGTGACGTATTCAAAGATCGAGTTTGAAGGAAGTGTGGTTACAAAAGAGAAAGGTTATGCAGAGTTGCCTTTTATTCACGCTTCAGTTCAGCTTGCTGATGACAGGAATGTTTCGCTGGAAATTTCCTCAACTGAATTTGTGGATTACAAGCTCGATTATCCGCTTTTACCTTCCAGGGGAACGATCTATCGTAATCAGGATCCATCGCAGATTCCTTATGAAATATATGATGAATCGATTGTGGATGAATTTTATCCGGGTGATATTGCTGAGGCAATGGAGCCGTTTATTTTGAGGGATATTCGCGGTACGAATGTTTATGTTTATCCTTTCCAATATAATGCTGCCGGAAATATTTTACGAGTTTACACAGATGT
>JAUWNO010000524.1 GCA_030612605.1 Armatimonadota bacterium | reverse complement strand
CCATCTGTTGAAATTTGTTCAGGATCGAAATGGGTTGCTTCCGGGTTCCCGTAAAAGTTCAGATAAATACTCAAATGATCGTATTTTCTTTGATATGAAATAAACCTGTACCAATTTTCACTTTTCCAACTATATGTTACAATTGTTGAGATATTATCAAATAGTCCAATCGGATAATTAAGCGATATGGCGGATAATTCTGCTTTATAACTGCTTTCAAGAAGATCGTCTTCCGACTTTGAATAAACAAAATATTCACCTAAAATGTGGATTCCATTACCAATTGAGATTGTATAATCTGCACCAAGTGTCAGATATTTCTCCCAATTAAGATTATATGTATTTTCACTGAATTTAGCTACAACCGCTTCCATCCATAATCCTATCTCAAAATCCCAGCGTGCATCGAAGCCGAACCTGTTTTCAAGAGTACTATCCACTTCCAATTCACGGTGATGATAGGAAAGAGCAGCTTCACAGAATTCAAAAGGATATTGGATCCTGCCACCAAACTCGAAGCTTTCATTATTTGTTGGGAATACTTCAATTCCTTTAAGTTCATTTTTTGCATATATCCCCCAAAGCCAGATATTGGCATTATTCAGTAAATAATATCTAAATAGACCTGCACGAACACTTTGAGTTTCTTCCTGCGGATCACGCGGATCGATAGTATCAAACCATTTGAGAGAACGAAGAAGCTGAGCAGGACCAAAATTGATCTTCTGTAAACCTACTCGTGCTTCAAACTGGCTACCAGAATATCTTAACCAACCTCGATAAACTTCAGCATCCTTTTCTTTAAAATATGTAGAATCATTTTTAATGTATTTTTAAGAAAGATCTGCTATTATTTCACAGTCTATCTCAAATGCTTCCTTTTGGATCATATTTAAAGAAATCGTTGGTTTATATTGAATTCCAAGATGATATTGCTGTGTACTGGATTGTTCAAAAGAAGATGCCCAGCTCCAGAAATCGTTTTTCAAATTAAAAACATCCGCCTGCATTTGAGTACAAACTAAGATAAACAGACAGAATATTTTAACTTTCATTATATTTTTCCATAATTGCCTCGATGATCTCTTCATCAAATATTTCGATCGAAAATTTTTAATGAGTTTTCGCATTTTTGAGTAATATTCTCTGGCAGCTGCCGGATCATTGCAACTTAAGCCTACTTGATAAAGAAAATCACAAAAGAGCTTTTTCAGCAGCGGCGATTGCATGAATTGCAGTTGTATCAAAAATAGGAATGTTCACATCTTCTTGTTGGATGAGAAGAGGGATTTCAGTACAGCCCAAAATTATACCTTGCGCACCTTTTTGGATAAGGCTATTAATAATTGAAACAAATTCTTTTTTTGATGATTCTTTAATTTTCCCCAGAGCTAATTCATTGAATATTACATCTTGAATCAGGCTTCTTTCTTCAGTTGTTGGGATGACGGTATGAATTTCGAATTTACTTTGTAATCTGTTTTTGTAAAAGTTCTTCTCCATTGTTGTTCTTGTTCCTAAAAGTCCAACTTTTTTTACACCTGATTTCTGAATTTCCTTACCTGTTACATCGATAATATTCAAAATGGGAATGTTGATGTTGTTTTGAACCTGTTCATATACTATGTGCAAAGTATTTGCACAAATCAGCAGAAAATCAGCTTCAGCTTTTTCGAGTTTTAGTGCGATTTTGGTGATTATATCAGCTAACTTTTTATTGTCTTCTTTTGTTTGTATTATTTCATTAAAATCGAAAGAATACAATAATATTTTTGCA
>JAUWNO010000144.1 GCA_030612605.1 Armatimonadota bacterium | reverse complement strand
GATGATGATAATTTTGGAACATCTTCTGGAAATGGAGATGGAAATATCAACCCGGGAGAAGATATTGAGCTTGTAGTAAGTCTTAAGAATTTTGGCACGAATTCTGTTGAAGGTGTAACCGCAACTCTTTCTTCAGATGATGCAATTGTAACCATTACTGACGATAGTGAGGATTATGGAACAATCTTACCTGGAACAGTTGCAGGCTCTGCCGATGACTTTGATTTTTCCGTTTCTTATTCTGCTTTGGGTGGTTATCAAATCGAATTTGATTTGTTAATAGAGGATTCTTCCGAAAACAGTTGGACAGATAAGATCTATCTTACTGTTGATGGAATATATTTTCATGTAAATGATTACACGATTTTAGATGGCAATAATCAGCTTGATCCGGGTGAAACTGTTCAGATGACAGTGACCCTGGAGAATATCGGCACAATTACTGCAACCGGCATAAGTGGAACTTTGATAAGCAATGATGCTGCTATTGAAATTAATGATGCGGATGGATTTTTCGGCACGATCCAACCAAATAATTCAGGAACAAATAACTCTAATACTTTTGAACTTACAGCCAATACTCAGATAATTCCCGGTTCGCAATTTACTCTTAACCTCGAGTTGTTTAATGCAATAGGATTTTCACAGACATTGTCATTCATAATAGAAGTGGGAGAAGTATCTGTAACCGATCCTTTAGGACCGGATGGTTATGGCTATTACTGTTATGACGATGGAGATGTAGATTATTACAAAGCACCTACTTATAGCTGGATTGAAATCGATCCTACCTATGGTGGACCTGGAACAATTCTTCCCATGAGTGATAATGGAAATGCCGGTGATATTGAAATTGTCAGTCTTCCATTTAATCTTCGTTTTTATGATGTAGATTACAGCGAAATCAGTGTTTGTTCCAATGGTTTTATCACTCCGGGTGTTACGGAAGATTTTGATTATATGAACAGAGCTCTTCCCGGACCTCTCGGACCCTCTCCAATTATTGCTCCATTCTGGGATGACCTTATTATGAGCAACGGAAAAGTGTGTTACTATTATGATTCTGCTCTGAATTATTTTGTGGTGGAATGGTCCAGAGTGAAAAATGAATATAATGGTTCTTCGTTAGAGACCTTTGAAGTAATTTTATATGATATTAATTTTTATCCATCTTCCTCCGGAGATAATGAGATTTTGTTCCAATATCATACTGTGAATAATGTCGATGTTGGCTCTTATGGTGGTTATTCTGTTGAACACGGACAATATGCTACTGTTGGATTGGAAGATCACACCGGGCTTGTTGGATTGGAATATACTTTCAATAATCAATATCCGACTGCTGCCAAAGTGCTTGAAAATGAAATGGCAATCCTGTTTACAGGACCTCCAATTCCCCTGGAAGAACCATACCTGGTTATTGGTGGAACTTCGATAATCGATACGAATGGAAATGGAAATATCGATTTCGGTGAAGATATTGAATTGTTTGTAATGGCAAATAATATTGGAGAAAATTCTGCAACCGGCGTTTCTGCTGTATTAAGCTCGAGCGATCCTTATATCACACTCAGCAACACTTCATCCAACTATAATAATATTTTAGGCGGTACATCCAGCAATAACCTGGATGCTTTCACATTCAGTGTATCGGAGAATATTCCGGATGGTCATCTGATTCCATTTATGATTGAAATAACTTCAGACCAGGATGTTTGGAATCTTACTTTCACTATGTTGGGAAATGCTCCGCAAATCGAATTTACATCCCTTTTTGTTGATGACGGAAATAACAATCTTCTGGATCCCGGAGAAACAGCAGACATACTTGTTTCCTATACAAACCAGGGTGGAGCAGATGCTTGTAATGTAATGCTCGATATCAGCACTTTAGATCCTTTTGTTACTCTGAATTCAAACAGTTTTGATTTTGGTACTTTTTCATCCGGCGTTATAGGAACTGCAGTTTTCAATGTAACAGCAAATTCAAGTACACCTATCGGACATATATCTTCTGTAGATTGGAATATTGCTGCTGATAATAATTACTCTACAAATGGAGTATTTAATATTATTATTTCGCAGGTTCCGGTGATGGTAACTGAGTACTTCAATACATTCCCGCCTACGGGATGGCACGTGGAAGGCACAGGTAATAACTGGTCGGGTTCAGCTACAAGTAGTGCCGGAGGATCGTTACCTGAAGCTAAATTCAGTTGGTCTCCTTCTTTTAATGGTGAACAAAGATTAGTAACCATGGAAATAAATACTTTAGGTTCTATAACTTTAGATCTGGAATTCAAACATAATGTAAATCACTTTACAAGCAGCTATACTCTGGGAGTTTCCACAACTACTGATGGTACAAACTGGAATACAGCCTGGGATATAAACGTTTCATCTTCTATTCCAGCAACGACCCAAAATATAACGATTTCAACTCCTGATGTCGGTTCGGAAACATTTCAACTCGCCTTCTTTTTCAATGGTGATTCCTGGAATATTAATTATTGGTATTTAGATAATGTGATTATCGGTGGTGGCAATCCACCTTTGATGGGTTATATACAGGGTGATGTAACTTTAAATGGCGGAGCTGGAAATGTGGAAGATGTACAGATTGCAGCTGGAAGTTTTGTTGCTCATCCCAATAGTGATGGTGATTATATCCTTCCAATTATTCCCGGCACTTATGATGTAACTGCCAGTTTAGCAGGCTATGAACCGGAAACCTCTGCAGGTGTGGTTGTTGTTGAGCTCCAAACTACCACAGTGAATTTTATTCTTGGACCGATTGCCATTTTAAATCCACCTGAGAATTTAGTTGCTACAGTTTATGAAAATAATGTTGAACTTATGTGGGATGCTCCCGAAGAATTTGTTTTTGATTCAGCACAACGCACAAAACAAGATGAATTATCTCTTTTCGACAGGTCAAATCAAAAAAATAATTCTATCTTTAAACTAAGTGAAGAACCGGTTAATTTTCGAGTTTTATCCGGTTATAAAATTTATCGGAATGAGGAGATGATTCATGAGATTACAGATCCTTCAACAACAGGATATTTAGATGAGAATCTGGATGGCGGGGAATATACATATTATGTTAAAGCTGTTTATGATGAAGGTGATTCCGGACCTTCAAATATCCAGGTTGTAGAGATTATTCTTCCGGTTCCGATAAATCTTTCTTTTCTTGTGATAAATGAAAATGTAAATCTTAACTGGCAAGCTCCAAATACTGCGATTCCTCTTTCAGGATATAATGTTTATCGTGATAACGAGTTTTTAGCAGGTGCAATTTCTACAATGTATGTTGATGAGAATGTTCCGATCGGAACTCATACTTATTATGTAACTGCTCTGTACGGTTCTTATGAATCCGGTCCTTCCAATGAAGTTGTAGTTGAGATTACTGAAACTGATTTTGTCTTAACACCATTATTTACGGAACTTTCAGGAAATTATCCAAACCCATTTAATCCTGAAACTACAATTAACTTTGCTTTGAAAGAGGCTGGAAATGTCAGAATCGAGATCTATAATATCAAAGGTAAAAAAGTTCGTAATTTGATGGATGACCATCTTGAAGCAGATTTTCATAGTATTGTCTGGAATGGGAAAGATGATGGCAATAAAACAGTTTCAAGCGGAATATATTTTTATAAAATGTGCCTGCATCCCGATTCATCGGGGAAAGCTGGAGACAAATATTCAAGTACCAGGAAAATGATACTGATGAAATAAACCTTGCGAATGGTTTCATACAGAGGAATTCATCTTGTTAAACCTTCGCAATGGTTGATTCCTATTTCCTAACCATTACGGAGGTTTCGTTCCTCAACCATCCGTAAGGTCTTGGTTTCTTCTTAAATGAACTTTCAGCTCGTTGATGAGAGAAGTTCCTATGAAAATACTAAAACTATCCGAATCTTATTTTGCAAGAATTTCTCCGTAAGAAGCTTCGGAAAGTGCTTCAATATCAACATTCTGTTTTCATCTGACGAACTGGAAAATTCGTCAGGAGATAATCATTTTTTTACTTCAACAAAAGAGCCTTTCGAACCTTACTTTTTCCTTTAGTTTCCAACCTGATGAAATAAATTCCTGAAGCAACTGCTTTCTCAAATTCATCAGTTCCATTCCAAACCACGCTCCTCGTTCCTAAACTCCAGTTTGGGAACGGAGAAAGTGTTTTTATTTTCTGACCCTTAATATTATAAATTATTATCTCCGTGTTCTCCGTGCGCTCTGTGGTAAAATAAATAGTTGTATTAGGATTAAAGGGATTCGGATAGTTTACAAATTCAATTTTATTTGCCTTGATATTATCTGCTGCCATGCTGAGATTATTCGATATTTCTATCTCACCACTCAAGATTCCAGCGTGACTCGGAAAAATCGAATAGGTGTAAACATCGTTGACAAGATTATTCCAGATATTGCCATCAAAATTCAGGTTTGCAAAATATCCATCCGGCATTTCTGTGAAATCTAAATCAAGAGTAATCGGTTCCAGAAGATTTGTGATTATCAATTCAAAATTCCAGGTTTTCGTTTCCGGTTGAGTTTCGCTTAAAGGAGATTTGATGTCCCAATTCATACGATCGAAAACAAAAAGTGTATCATTCTCAGGTTTTGGGATGTATAGAGTTAGACCTTCATTAAAAGGTTTTATTGCCGGTTCCGGAAGATCAAAATTAAAATCAAAATCATCAGATGCGTATTCCGAAATTCCTATTATCATTTCATCTGAATCAAATTGCGAAGCACTGATTTTCAGTTCCCAGTCAGTTTCATATTCAGGAAAGAAGGTGCTTGTATTATAAGGAATAAACGAACAAGCTAAATCCGGAACATCATCTAAATTCACATAAAGATAAAAGGATTCAAAAGGCTCGATCTGCTCAACCATTTGATATTCTCCATCGCGATAAACATAAGCAGCATTAGAAATAAATTGATTATTGAACATATAAGTGAAAGAGAATAAAAAATCATTCATCAGAAATTTAAGGTCTTCAATTTTGTAGCTGCATGCATGCGGATTAGCCACTAAATTCCACCTCTTATGCAAAGGAAGTTGAATTGAATTATTTTGAATGGAAGCGTTATAAGAAAATTCATAAGCTTGAGGAGCAAAAAGCCAAAAACCATTTCCAAATTGGAAATTATCACAAAGCTCATATTGATTATGAGCAGTGAAATAATATAATTCCGATTGCTCACCAAAAACTGTGTAAACATTAAAGTATTGGTCGGAATTCCAAGGATTTGAAACCAAGTGCCAACCGGATTCATCTTGTAAAGTAATTTCAGCAGGAATAATTCCAAGTTTATACAATGATTCTGCTGAGATAGTTTCTCCCTGAATAGTAATAATATCGATGCAGATTTTTGCATTATGAATGGTTAAAGCATCTGGTATTGACCAAATGTAACTATTCAGATTCATATTCACCTGGTTGGCGATTAGAATGCTATCACTATCATTTTCAATAGAGATGGAAAAATATTCAACAAGTTGTTCATAATTTATTGACCAACTAAAACTCAAATCATCTCCACCCTGATAAATAGCATTCTGAGCAAGATTGAAAGTCAACTGAGGATGTAAATTACCCCAGAAAAGAGTGAAAGTTTTAAATCCAAAATTTGAAGTAAAATAATATAAATTATCAATTGTTAAATCTGTGTATGCTCCTGTTAGATTATTTCTTAAAAATAGTTTTCCCAAATCTTCTCTGAAATTTGGAGACACTTCAACCTGAATTGGTTGGTTTAATTGGTCCGTAGATATTTGTAGATTCCAGGTTTTGTAAATAGTAAATGGATGGAAATTTCCGTGAGTTTCCTGGGAGAGATACATGCCATTTTGTCCCCAACTACTCTCAAAAAAAGCTGCATAAACAAATTCAGGAATAATCTCACCGGTTTTTTCAATATCGTAGAGTTCATCATATCCGTTTGTGGCAAATGGATTTTTGGAAAAAGCAACCGTATCAGTAATACTTTCATCCTGGTTTGAAACAAATAAATAATATATTGGCTGAGGGGAACACGAAGATATTGAATCGTGAAAATATTCCATCCCAATTTCGTTTACAAACGATATCTT
>JAUWNO010000104.1 GCA_030612605.1 Armatimonadota bacterium | reverse complement strand
CAGGTTTGGATTTTTGCAGTGATTCCTCAAATAATTTCTCCATACCTGGCTTTTACGATTTATCGTTGGGATATAAATGTGCGCATGGCTACGATAGTTGGTTTTGTTGGTGGTGGCGGAATTGGTTTACTTCTTCTTCAGAATCAGCAGCTTCTCCGCTGGCACAATGTTGGAGTGATCATCTGGCTGATCGCTGCTGTGGTCTGGATTATGGATATGACCAGTGCAAAAGTTAGAGCAAAACTTGTGGAAATGTAACTCAAAGCTCATGCTTTGAGAAAGATCAAGGAATAAAGATCAAAGGTAAAATCAGAAAGCAAAAAGATTAAAGAATAAAGATCAAAGAAAGAAACTTAGTGGACTTAGTGTCCTTAGCGACTGTCGTAAAATAAACTTTACAAAATAAGATTATTTTTAAAGTTTGTATTCATGAGAGAAAAAATAAATAGAGTTTTAAAATATTTGGATGAGAAGCAACGAAGGATATACTTAGCATCTGAAGCGATAAGTCTTGGTCATGGCGGAATTACTAAGGTTGCAAATGCCTCAGGTGTATCTCGCGTAACTATTACAAATGGGATTAAGGAATTGACTAAAAAAAAGTCATTACCCTTTTTGTCTAGAAGAAAAGGTGGTGGTCGCAAAAAGGAAATAGATAAAAATCCCGAATTGTTAGGAGTAGTAAAGGATTTAATTGATTCCTCAACAAGAGGTGAACCAAATTCATCTTTACTGTGGACTACAAAAAGTTTGCGGAATTTATCCTCAGAATTAAAAACAATGGGTTACAATGTTGGCAGAGATGTAGTGTCCCGTATATTAAAATCTCAGGGATATAGTTTACAAAGCAATAGGAAAACAAATGAAGGGAAATCCCATCCTGATCGGGACGCCCAGTTTCAATACATCAACAATCAAGTTTCATCTTTTCAAAGTGATGGCTATCCGGTAATTTCAATTGATGCCAAAAAGAAAGAGAATATAGGAAATTTTAAGAATAATGGTCAGGAATGGAAGCCCAAGAATAAACCCGATGAAGTAAATGTATATGATTTTCCTTCTCAAGCAGATGGAAGAGCGACTCCTTACGGCATATATGATATTGCACAAAATAAAGGTTGGGTTAATGTAGGTGTCAATAATGATACAGCAGAATTTGCAGTTCAATCAATTCGTATTTGGTGGTTAAAAATGGGTAAAGGCATTTATGGAAATGTTACAAAGTTATTAATAACAGCAGATGGAGGAGGTAGCAATGGTTCCAGAGTAAGATTATGGAAAAAAGAGCTTCAAGGCCTTTCTAATGAATTAGGTTTAGAGATATTCGTTTGTCATTTTCCACCTGGTACAAGTAAATGGAATAAAATTGAACATAGGCTTTTTTCATTCATTGCCAAAAATTGGCGTGGGCGACCATTGGTCAGTTATGAAGTCATTGTAAAGTTAATTGCTTCGACAAAGACCGAAAAAGGATTAGAGGTAAAATGTCAATTGGATGAAAGAAAATATGAAAAAGGTATCAAAGTTTCCGACTATGAATTTAAAAAAATAAATATTGAACGAGAAGCATTTCATGGAGAATGGAATTATAAAATTAGATCAAATCTATATTAGAAATGTAAATGTTATTTTACGACAGACGCTAAGAAGTAAGTTTGCCGAATATGAAAAGAAGGGGAGAATTGATCTTGAAAGTGAACTTGTTAAGGAAATTTTAATTACAACTGAATCTCAAGATATAACTTGATTAAAGAGACATAGCTTCTATTATGAAACAGCAAATGATGGTGTTACATATAATTGTTGGGTATTAATGTCACTTCCCCAATATCCTGAAAATTATCCAATAGGTCCAAGGATAATCAATAACTATGGTTTTGCTCCAGTATGGCGTTCATCTCTAATTCCTGGTTGGGGACAGTTTTATAAAAAACAATCTAAAAAAGGATATTTCTTTTTAATTTCCGAAACAATCCTTATTTCTGGAGCACTTTTTTCAAATTATTTAAGCATTCATTATCATGATAAAGCTTTTGATGCTTATAATGATAATGATTATTCACTTCAAAGAGATTATAAAAATTGGTCTGATACTGCTGAATCAATTGCTGTAATCTCTGGAATTGCCGCTGGAGTTGTCTATATCTACAATATTTTTGATTCTGTTTCATCAAAAGGAGCGAAAAGATATACGAGCGTAGATAATAATTTCAAGATTTACACGAGCTTAAATAAAAATATAATATTTTTTGTATTATTAAAATTGTAGGAGGAAATGATGTTAGAAAAAAACAAAAAATCCACTCAGTTTGGGAAAAAATTAATCGGTATAGGATTACTTATTTTGATATTAATTATATCTTGCACAAAACCGACTGATCCACCATCTAAAGGTAATATTTCAGGAATTGTAAAAGATGCAGAAACCGAAATACCAATAAATAGTGTAGCTGTAACAATACCTGATGCATCTACAACAACAAATAGTAATGGAGAATACAGCTTTGATGATTTAGAACCTAAAACGTATAGTATTCATTTTACAAAAAATGGTTATTTGGATAATACAATTTCTGTGGATGTAAAAGCTGGAAAAACTGTATCAGGTGATGTACAATTGACTCCAGTTAATCCTGAATTAAATGTGTCAAATCTATCTTTAGATTTTGGAACAACACTTACTTCATTAGGTTTCACAATTTCTAACACGGGACAGGGTGATTTAGAATGGGATATTACTGAAAATTGCTCCTGGATGAGTGTTAATCCAACATCGGGAACAACAACAAATGAGTCATCTTCAATAGTTGTTACAGTTTCTCGTTCTAATTTGGATCCAGGGCATTATAATGAATCTATTTCAATTGCTTCTAATGGAGGTAATGCTACAATTTATGTAGCAATGCAAGTACCGGGTCCTGTATTAGATGTTTCTACAGATTATTTGAATTTTGGAGCTGATCTTAACCAAATGAATTTTATTATTACAAATGGTGGAACAGGTACTTTAGAATTTATAATCGATGATGATAATATTTCAGCGGATTGGATTACTGTTAATGTTTCTTCAGGTTCTGTTACTACCCAAGAAGTTCCGATCACCGTTACCATTGTTAGAACAGATTTGTCATTCGGTAATTATGATGAAACAATTATTATTACGACAACTAATACTAATTCAAAGGTGATAGATATTCATGTGGATGTTATAGACCCAGATTTGCCATATTTAGGTTTATCGGTAAATAATCTGGATTTTGGAACAGATATATCACAAGCCAATTTAATAGTGTCCAATGAGGGAGCAGGAACATTGAATTGGAATGCATCTGAATCATTAGATTGGCTGGAACTATCTGAATACTCGGGTTCACTAACAGAGGATGAGACTTTTAATATCATAGTCACCGTGGATCGCTCTAATCAAACACCTGGTTCTTATGAAGGAGAAATCATTTTTACATCAAATGAAGGTGACGATATTGTAAGTGTTAATATGGTAGTATCTGCTACTCCGATTCTATTTTATAGTCCGACTGAATTAGATTTTGGAACAGAAGAAACCAGTAAGTTATTCACGATTTCCAATACAGGGAATGGTGATTTGGAATGGGAACTTTCAACCAATCAAAGTTGGATTTCGTCAATAATTCCTTATGCAGGGACCAATTATTCCACAGTAAATGTTAGTATAGACAGAAGCGGATTATCCTATGGAGAATACTTGGGAGAAGTTTCTATTTCATCAAACGGTGGTTTAGGAATTGTATCAATTATTATGGAATATATTGAACCAAATACCCCACCAACTGCTTTATTTACAGTTGTACCGGAAATAGGAACACTAAATACAATTTTTAATGTAGATGCTTCTGCTTCTTCAGATGAACAAGATGATTCGTCTGTGTTACAAATTCGCTGGCAATGGGAAGATGGCGGAGGTTTTACAAATTGGACAACAGAAAAAACTGCTGAATACCAGTATGAAACAATAGGAAATAAAATAATTACTTTGGAAGTCAAGGACACTCAAGGAGAAATTGGAACCATAAGTCATAGTATAGAAGTTCATGAAGGTGAAGAAGAACCTAATGATTTTTATGAACAAGCACAAGTTATCAGTATTAATGGTAATTTATTCGGTGATGTTGGTTATGGAGGTGATGAAATAGATTGGTTTGTTATTACGATGCCGGCAAATGGTAAGTTTCAATTTACAATAACTAACTTAAATTCTCCTGGAACAAGTAATGGAAATTTGGGGTATGTTAAATTATATAATGAATCTTTAGATGAGCTAACATTCATAACTCCAAGTTATCCTTATTATATTGGTCCTGGTGTATATATAACATCTTCCACAGTCGTTGTATCTAACAACGCAACTTACTATATAAAAATTGTACCTCAAATCGATCATTCTGCTCCTTATAAGCTTGGAAACACATTAATTGTAGAAGAAACTGATGATTGGGGAGAACCGAACGATACCCAGTATGAGGCAACTACTATTACAGAAACGGGTTCAACTACAGCATTAATTGGATATGGAGAAGATGACGAGGACTGGTATTCTATCACTATGTCTAATAATGGTTATTTTCATTTTGAAGTAACCAATATGAATTCTTCTGGTGTTCTTTATGGAAATCTGGGGTATATTAAATTATATAATGAATCTCTATATGAACTAACATCCATAGGTAATCTTGGTGCTGGTGGAAATTCAACATCATCCACGGTTGTTGTTTCTGGTGAAGCAACCTATTTTATAAAAATCTTACCGGAAAACATTAATAATGCTGCTCCGTATGAATTAGAAACTGTATTTGTTGCATTAGAAATTGAAGATTTTGGGGAAGATAATAATATGCAGTATGAAGCTACTGCGATTTCAGAATTAGGTTCTATAACAGCATTAACAGGATATGACGATGACAATGAAGATTGGTATTCCATTACAATGTCTGTAAATGGTTATTTTTATTTTACTGTATCCAATTTACATTCTATAAGCGTTCCCAACGGTGATCTCGGTAATGTAATATTATATGATGAATCCCAGAATGTGCTGACAACCATAAGCCAAAATAATCTTGAAGATGGCGAAAGTGCAACATCTTCTACTGTTGTTGTTTCTGATGAAGCAACCTATTTTATAAAAATCGTACCGAAAAGCAACATTCATGCTGCTCCGTATGAATTGGAAACTATATTTTCTGAATTGGAATATATTGAATATGGAGAGCCGAATAATGTATCTCTTCAAGCGGAAACAATTGATCCAAACGATAATATTACTGCGCTGATTGGGTTTGGTGATGATGACCAAGACTGGTATTCATTCGATATCCCTGCTGACGGACAGTTCCAATTTCGTGTAACAAATTTAAATCCGTCTAATGTTCAGCAAGGTACAATTTATCGTGTATATTTGTATAATAATCCAGATTCTAATCCTCTAACATATATAAGTAATCTTTCACCAGGAAATTCAGCGAATAGTATTGTTGTCTCACTAACAGGAGGGGAAACTTACTATATCAAAGTTGAATCGTCCTCAAACCATGCTGCACCGTATAAACTTGAAACATTTTTTACAGAGTGAGTTACAAATGTCTATGATGATGCAAATAACTAGTAAAAATGGGCAAATTTTAATATTATTTCTATAATTGATATGTATGTGTTAGTTGAGTTTCTGTAGGTAAAACTCAAACGTTAGATTTATTTCCTTAAAAACTTAACATCCAAAACCCAATTAGTCAAAACAAATATTCTATAAGTTTCTTAAAATATAAATTAAAATTCCTTCAATAAATTGGACGCAATAATCGAACGTTGAATCTGATTTGTACCCTCATAAATTTGAGTAATTTTTGCATCACGCATCATTTTCTCAACCGGATATTCTTTCATATAACCGTAACCACCCATAATTTGAACAGCATCGATAGTAACTTTCATTGCCGTATCAGAAGCAAAAACCTTGCACATGGCAGATTCTTTGGCATATCTTTTGGCACCTGAATCTATCATTCTGGCAGTAGCCATAACCAATGCTCTGGCTGCCTCGATCTGGGTTGCCATATCTGCCAGCATGAACTGAACTGCCTGGAAAGAAGAAATAGGTTTTCCGAACTGATGTCTTTGCTTGGAATATTTCACAGCTTCCTCGTATGCACCCTGAGCAATTCCCACTGCCTGAGCTGCAACCATTGGT
The DNA here is from genome assembly GCA_030612605.1 of Armatimonadota bacterium. GTDB lineage: Bacteria > Cloacimonadota > Cloacimonadia > Cloacimonadales > TCS61 > JABMPU01. Next base: position 1,109 of record JAUWNO010000104.1, on the reverse strand, counting down.
CGTGATTTATCAAAAGTTTTCATTGCTACCATGAAGCCGTAACCTTCTCGTCCTATTAGATTTTCCTTGGGAACACGACAGTTATCAAAAATTAATTCCCTGGTTGCTGAACCGCGGATTCCCATCTTGTCTTCTTTTTTGCCAAAGCTGAAACCTTCTGTTCCTTTTTCCACGATAAAACAGGATGCTCCACGTGCACCTTTAGATTTATCTGTGAGCACAAATACGGTGTATATTTCTGCTTCTCCGCCGTTTGTTATCCATTGTTTTGTTCCGTTTAAGATGTAATAATCTCCATCTTTGACGGCTGTTGTTTCGATTCCGCCAGCATCTGAGCCGGCATTAGCTTCAGTAAGGGCAAAAGCTGCTAGTTTTTCTCCTGTGGCAATCTGAGGTAAATATTTATGTTTCTGTTCTTCGCTGCCGGAGATCAGAACCGGATACATTCCCAAACCGGAACCACCGAGAGAAAGACCGATTCCTCCGCAAACACGGCTGAGTTCCTCTGTAACTATGACAACATCGATTACCTTCCCGCTGATTCCTCCGTATTCCTCCGGCACAAGAACAGCAAACAGATCTGTCTGTCGGAAAACTTCTACGATTTCCCAGGGAAATGAATTTTCTTCGTCATATTTTGCCCGAACAGGCTTGATTTTTTCTTCAGCTATTTTGCGAGTAAGTTCTTTTATTTCTGATTCTTCTTCCGTTAAAAAATAATCCATATTTCCTCCATCCTTAAATAAATAGAAAACTTTCTTCAGAAAATCTTTTTATTGAAAAAATTCGTCAAGTGAAATGTTTTACAATAAAATTACTTAAAGGAAGACTATTCAACCACAAAGTCACGAACACACAAAGAAGAAGATGAAATAATAATCAAATCATAACTGCGTTTATAAACCTTGAAAAAGTTTATGAGATTTTTCTTCTTGCAGAACTTTTTCAACGGTTATACATGTAATTTTTTTTTTAATTTGACAATATTAATTGTCATTTGGATAAAAACTTGAAGAGGAAAAGCATAATGCAAGTTTTGGTAATGTATTATTCACGTGGTGGAAATACCAAGAAATTAGCTGAAGCAATTGCCAGTGGTGTCCAGGAAG
>JAUWNO010000243.1 GCA_030612605.1 Armatimonadota bacterium | reverse complement strand
ATTTTAAGCGAGACAATGAATTTGCAATATTCCTTTATTATTACGATGGGAAAAAGAGATTTAAAAAAGTTGTACCTGAAGAAAAGACAAGTAACTCAATAAATTTGATAAAAACAATAAATGATCTCTTATGATTGATATTAAAGAAAAAAGAGATAAAGCATCCTCGCTACGAAAACAGAAATATTTCCAAGATGCACGACCCTTATTTGAATCACTATGGGAAGAGACAAATGACAAATGGGATGGTTGGGGTCTCGCTTATTGTCTGTGTAAATGCAAGAAATATGATGAAGCACTCGCTATTTCCAAAGATTGTTATCAATTAGATCATGATTTTGAGCCAATTAAAGGGACATACTCATGGTCTGCCTATATGTTAAAAATTAAAGATTATGAAAATGATGACAATTATGACACATTAAAATCTTATGGGAATGGAATTTTAAAATTAACTGAAACAAATCATGAAGATGTATTCCGCCAACTTACTGTTTTAAAGTTAATGGACTTTTGTGGAAAAAAAGGAATGTGGGCAGCTGTAGTATCATGGTCTGATAAAATAAATCCAAATGTCTTAAATGAAAAACCGTTTCAAATGAAAAAAAATGGTAAAAATATTACAATCCCTTCAAATCGTGAGAAGTATTTTTTAAAAATTACAAAAGCATATGAAAAATTAGAAAATTGGGTTAAATGTTTAGAATTGTCATGTGATGCATTGGTCCATTTTCCTGATGAAATTTGGTTCAAAAGGCGAAAGGCTATTTCTGAAGGTCATGATGGCGATTTAGAAAAAGCGATTGAAGACTTGATAAAAATTTCGTTGATTAAATCTGATTGGTTTATTTATAGAGATATTGCTGTCCTTTATGCTAAAAATGGGAATTATGATAAAGCATTAGATTTTATCATTGACGGTTGTCTTGTATCGATAAATCAACCAGACCCCGGATTTAGGTGGGAATTATATTATGATGCGGCTTTATTTCTACAGAAAAAAGATGATATTCAAATGTCTGAAAAACATTTATTATTATCATACTCATTACGGAATAATGAAGGTTGGAAAACGCCGGAAGTTTTATCAAAATTAGCAAATGTTCTAAATATTTCACTTATAAGTGTAGAAGACACAAAGGGACTTTTTAAAGAATTAAAATCATTTTGGGAAACACACAAATTTTCAAAACTACCCAAACACAAGGGTAAAATAAAAGCAATGTTACCTAATGGTAAAGCAGGATTTATTACTTCAGAGAATAGTGAAGATTTCTATTTTAAAGTATTCTCATTTAATGGAAATAGAAACCGATTAGTTACTGGTTTGAAAGTTGGATTTTATGTGCAAGAGTCGTTTGATAGAGTAAGAAAAGAGAAATCATTCCAAGCTGTGAATATTTCTCCAATCAAAGTTGGCTAAAATGAAATTACTCTCTAACCCCCAATCAACCTGACGTGAAAAGTGCGGTGTAAAAATAAAGTTTTGCGGTTTTATGAAAGTAAATTTGAAAAATGAAATTGTTTGTGATGCAAGTTTTCACGCAGGTTATTTCATTCGTTAGCCATCTGAAAGGAGTGGAATGAAAACAATATATAAAACACTTTCGGCACTATTAATTATTGCCCTTGTTCCAGTTTTAGCTCACGCTGAAAAGTTAGAGAGTGGCGACATTGAATTGGGAATATCAGGTTCCCACATGGGCGCCAGTTTAAGTTTTGAAGGTGAAGAAGTCACCTCCGGATCACTTACAACATTTACAGGTAAAGTCGGATACTTTTTATCTCCATTTATTGAGATTGCAGGAGGAGTAGATTTTAGCCGTGACTCAAACAAAATAGATGATTTGGGGAAAACATCTTCACACTATGTCTCGCTGACGAGCTGCTTAGTATTCAATTTTCCTATGGATGGACCAACAATTCCCTTTTTGACCCTTGGCGGAGGATTTGTAGTTTACGGCGGTGATTCATATGGGGAGAACACTTCATATCTATTTCCATCTATAACTGGTGGTATGAGATTGTTTGCTTCACCCAACGTTTCAATAAACTTTGAATTTGGTTATCAGCACCACAAAAACATTGGTGGTTGGGATGGACTAAATAGAAGTTCATTTATTGCTGGAATAGGTATTTCTGCATTTTTCAGAGGGGATTGATTGTTATTTTATTTAACATCTAACCCCCGCTTCACCTGACAGAAACGCAGGCGGGATTTGAATTTTTTAGTTAAGATTGCATTCAAAAGTCAGTATGGTAATTTATAGTTTATCTGCATTTGCGTTTCTGCAGGTGAGCTTATCCGTTATAAGTCGAAAAATATGAGTGAATATAGAACATTCCCAAATGATTTCATATACAGAACGAAAAGTATCATGTATTCATATTCAGGTAAATATGGAGTGACCAACCTAATCAATTGTTGTCTAGGCTTAATCGTGATTCCAAAACAGGCATTTCATCATTCAATTCCAAACGAGAATACAACTGATGATATTCAAGCAGTAGGGATTTCAAAAGAAAACATCACATTGCTAGTTGATAAGAAATATGGATTAAGAAACATCGTAAGGCATATTCGCAATGGAATTGCTCATGGCAACATTGATCAAAGATCTGAGAATGGTGAAATCGTTGGGTTGAGGATATATGATAAAGATGATGCAACTTCCCCTGACAATTTCTCAATAGAGTTTACAATTGATGAGTTTAAAAACTTTGCAATAGTATTTTCTGAACTATTTGTATAAACCTTATAACATTTGCCTGCAGCGGGACCTCGGGCAAGCCCTCGGCCCCTGAGGCAGGCGTTATAATAACTAATTTATAAATTTTGGTAGTATGCTTGAAGCGTATGGTAATCAATCTTGTTTGTATTGTTACACAAGCAGGATTGCTTGTGATACTCAATAACAGCCGTTATCCACTCGTTCCTATCCGGTAGCTGCCGTTTGGGAATGCAAGAGTAAGAAAAACTCTTTTTTGAATTTTAGTTGTTACTTGGAAACATAGTTCCAGAACGAGCATAAATTTTTCTTCCAGCTAATCTTATTCAATGGTTTTCCATGCAGGACTTGACTTACAACGACCGCAGTGAGTGTGAGTTAAGAACTGCTATGAAAAAACTTTCCGAATCTTTGTTGCAAGGATTTCTCCGTTGGAAGCTTCGGAAAGAAATGTGAACCAACCGTTGCGAAGGTTCAGCTGGAAGAAATCCTCTGAGTGTAAACCGTTCGCAAGGTTTTCGAATCTAAAAATCCGGTAACAAACTAAAATAATAAACAGGTTTACTGGCAGTTTCCAAGTCGGTATTCCAGGCAATATCAAATTTCAGCACAAAATATCCCAGATTCAACCTGGGACCAAAACCCAGACCCATTTTTAAATCATTCAATTTATAATCATCAAAAGGCTTAAATTCATTATCTGTTTCCCAGACAGAACCCAAATCTACAAATGCACTTCCCCTGATATTATAAAAGAAAATCGGAAGCGGGAATGAAATCTGAAGATTATCAATAAAAGGAAAACGCAATTCAAAATTTGTAACGATCTTTTTTGTGCCTTCCAGGTCATCTTCCTCAAAGCCGCGAACTCCGTAAAATCCATACAAAGCAAATCTTTGATTGGATTCACCGGTTATAACTCCTCCTAAAAAGCGTGAGGCAAAAGAATATCTTTTTGCGAAAAAACTATATTTTCGAAGATCTGCATAAATAATTGAATAACTTTTATTCTCATTGGAAAATCCTCTATTTATTAGCAACGCTCCTCTCCAACCGGCAATCGGTCCCACATTGCCATAAATCGAATTATCATGAATAAAAGAAATTTGCGGAATATAATTCAATTCAGTTTCCTTAGCTTCAAGATTATAGGGAGGATCTTGCATATACTGAGGAAGATATTCTTCTATCCAATCATGACCATCCCACCAATCGCGAATCAGTTCATATTTATAAAAAATATTTTCAAAATCCACCCTCCAGAATTTGTTAAGAGGATAGCTAAGAATAGAATAAGCTCCAAGCTCTCTTTCCCGCTCTCGCATATAATCAGTATCTGAACTCGCTACATAACCGATTTTATAAACTATCTCATCATTAAGATAAAAGCCGCCAAATCCATAATCTATTCTACGTGCTAAATAAAGATAATTCAGGATGAAATCAGAATTTTTAAGCTCTTCGCTGATCCCCACATTTATGCCAATTGAATGATTTCCCATCAGATCGCTTAAACTGAGCATGACAAAGCCATAAGCTCCGCCTGAG
>JAUWNO010000329.1 GCA_030612605.1 Armatimonadota bacterium | reverse complement strand
CCAAAACAATTGGAATACCTGGTTATTAAAAATATTGAGGATGATTCGGATGCTTTTCGTTCGCTTCTGGAGGATCAGAAAAATATTTTGGAGGAATGGCGTGAAGCACAGAGAAACCTGATTACTTATGCCTTTCGTTTTGGTGAGATATTGCCAGGTGCAAAAAAATCCGGTTTCGTTTTCTTTCCCAAAATTTCTTCATCCAACTATTCCTGTCAGATCATTTTTCGTGGTATAGATATTCAGTTCACCCGCGGAGACAAGAAAGAGAAACAGACTGAGTAAGACTCCTATGAAACCAAACATTGAATATTGAATATTGAAGATTGAATATTAATAATAATGAAAATGAATAACTCAAAAGCAAAATTCATCTTTTCTTCGTAAATCGTAAATCGATGTTCCTTGTTCGATATTCAATTCTTACACAAAATTAAAAGTCTAGATTAATCTGTGTAGTTCAAAGAGAGGTGCGAATGGTTACATACAGAGGAATTCATCTTGTTAAATCTTCGCAATGGTTGATTCCTAAAGAAAAAGATTCCCAATCCAGCCTTCGTACAACTTCGGCTCGGCAGGCAAGTTGGGAATGACAGTGCATCGGAGTTGGGAATGACAGTGGGTTTTCTTTTCTTGTCATTCCCGCGACTTTGTCATTCACTTGATTTTGTCATCCCCGCGAAAGCGGGAATCTATGAGTCGGTTCAGGGTAGTAACCTGAAGTTGCTCTCGTTACGAAGTTGTACTTCGTAACGCAAATGTATGCGAAGTTAAACTTCGCTTTCAATTATGTTCCCAAGTTCAACTTGTGAACAAGAGTAATAAACCAAACAATTGACAAAATTGCAACAATATTAAATCTCGCATTTCTAATAAAATAAGAAGGAAAATAAAATGCTGGATTTCATAGGGAAAAAAAGAAGAACTCATTTTGCAGAGAATCTGAATATCAACAATGGCGAAGAAAAAGTTACATTAATGGGCTGGGTTCACCGCAGGCGTGACCTGGGTGGATTGATTTTTATAGATTTGCGTGATGTCTCTGGAATTATTCAGATCGTGTTCCATCCTGAAAATGAGGAAATTCATAAAAAAGCCGGTAAATTGAGAAACGAATACGTGATTGGAATATCCGGGATTGTGAAAGCAAGAAGTGAATCCAATATAAACAAGAACATAAAAACCGGAAAAATCGAAATTGAAGTTCAGGAATTACTTTTATTAAATGATTCCGAACCGCTTCCTGTTCAAATAAATGAGAATATTTTAGCTGAAGAAGATTTGCGGTTAAAATATCGCTATCTGGATTTGAGACGAGAAAAGCTGAAGAAAATTATTCTTCTGCGTCATGAAGTTGTATTTGCGATACGTGAGTTTCTCACAAGAAAAAATTTCTTTGAGATAGAAACACCAATGTTGATGAAAAGTACACCGGAAGGAGCGCGTGATTACCTGGTTCCCAGCCGAGTTTTTAAGGGTAAATTTTTTGCTCTTCCGCAATCTCCTCAAATCTATAAACAACTTTTGATGATTGCCGGATTTGACAGGTATTTCCAGATAGCTCGTTGCTTTCGTGATGAAGACTTGCGAGCAGACAGGCAACCGGAATTTACGCAGCTCGACCTGGAAATGAGTTTTGTTACTCAAGATGAGATCTTTGAAATAAATGAAGAATTATTCAGATATGTATTTGAAAAAACAATAAACATAAAACTTCAAACACCATTTCCCAGGTTAACCCACGAGCAGGCAATGCAAAGATTTGGCATTGATAAACCAGATATGCGTTTTGGAATGGAATTGATAAATCTTTCTGAGATCTTACAGAATTCCGAATTCACGGTTTTTTCATCAGCACTTCAAGCTGAAGGCAGTGTTCGGTGCGTTGTGGCAGAAGGTTGTGCAACATATTCCAGGAAACAAATCGACAATCTGGTAAATATTGCCAGGCATCTCGGAGGTAAAGGACTCGCTTTTTGCAAAGTTGATGAAAACGGATTAAATGCGGGAATTACGAAATTCCTCAGCGAGACAGAAAAAGAGGAAATTCTTAAGAAAACAGGTGCAAAAAACGGTGATCTCATTTTGTTCGCAGCAGATTCTAATAAGATGGTTTTTAAAATTTTAGCTGAAATTCGTAATCATTTTGGCAGAGAACTGAAACTGTATGAAAATGATGAATTTAACTTTGTCTGGATTACCGATTTTCCTTTATTTGAATATGATGATGAAAAACAGAAGTGGGAAACTGCTCATCATATGTTCACCTTGCCAAAAGAGGAGCATCTTAAATATTTTGAAACTAAAGAATATGATAAAATCGAAGGTCAACTTTATGATCTGGTCTGTAATGGAGTTGAGCTTTCTTCTGGTAGTATCCGTTGTCACAGACTCGATGTGCAGAAAAAGATATTTGATGTTCTGGGTTTCACAGAAGAAGAGCTGAACGAAAAATTCGGTTTTTTCCTCAATGCTCTTAAATATGGAACTCCACCTCATGGAGGTATTGCTCCGGGAATCGATAGAATCGTGATGATAATGGCAAAAGCAGAATCCATTCGTGATGTGATAGCTTTTCCCAAAACACTTCAAGCAGCAGATTTGATGAGCGAATCGCCTTCACCAGTTTCACCTGAACAATTAGATGAACTGGGGATTGCAGTAACCACGAAGACACAAAGGCACGAAGAAAAAAGATGAATTTTAAACCTTTATCAGAATTACCACGAAGACACGAAGACACGAAGAAGCACTAAGAAAATCTATTATTGAACCTTCGCATTCTTAGTGGTTAAAATTGTAATAAGATTTCTTTAAAAAATTATTGAAATCAAAAAAAGGAGGTGAAACAAAATGCCGACAATTTCAATGTTTTATGGAATAATAATTAGAATGTATTGTTCTCCCAATGAACATAATCCACCACATTTTCACGCTTATTATCAAGGTTATAAAGCTGTAATCGATATTAACTTGTGCACATTGAAAGAAGGAAAAATGCCATCAAAACAAAAAAAACTAATATTAGCCTGGGCTGAACTTCACAAAGACGAATTACTCGCAGATTGGGAATTAGCTTCAAATGGTGAACTTCCTTTTAACATTACTCCATTGAGATAAAGGAGGAATTTGTGTATTTATCAATAATCGATGTAAAACCTCAATCTAATTATAAGTTGATATTAACATTTGAAAACAAGGAAAAAAGATTATTCGATATGAATTCTTATTTAGAAATTGGTAAATTTTC
>JAUWNO010000421.1 GCA_030612605.1 Armatimonadota bacterium | reverse complement strand
ATACAATGCTCAAAAAAATCTGGATTTTATTTTAATCGATAATGAATCTGAAAACATGAGAGATAAACTTTCTAAAAGCGGTTATAATTTATCACCTGAAACTATTGAATATCTTTCTTTTGAAAATAATCGTTTGGAAATTTATAATTATCTGACAGAAATTCTAACTAAAATCTTTAATATTGGAATTTTCCCAGAAAAATTTTCATACCGAGAGATTCCAATAGCACGTGGAAATAAAATTCGGTCTTATCATCTTTCCAGGCTGTATTCGTTAGAAGAAGCAAAAGAAAAATTAATCGAATATGTAAAATCAGATGAAAAAAGAAAAGCCCTTCAAGAACTCGGAAATATCATTCTGATCGAAAATATCATTATTGATAATGAAATAACAAAACTTGAGAAGCAGAAGGCAAAAGAAAAAGTTTCCCTTACAATGGGAAAAGTTCTGCGAAATGAAAAGATTGTAAGCAAAAATCAAAAAATAACCGCAACCGAACTTTTAAAACTCAATTCTCTTCTGAGAACTCAGAAAGAACAAGGTGCTTCCAAAACAGATAAGGACCTTATCATTTCATCATTTGGGATTTTTCTTTTTTCGCTTTTTCTACTTCTGGTTTTCTATTATATTCTGCAATTATTTTTTTCTCCGAATTTTCTATCATGTCCACGTTTAATTGTCATTACTGGCTGCTTTCTTATCTCAATTATTTTAACAATTTTTGTGAATAATGTTTTTAAGGTTCCATCTCTTTTAATTCCTTTTAGTTTTTCCGTGTTGCTGATTGCCCTTATTTTCAATTCACATATCGGCATAATATTCAATTTTTTCAACCTTATTTTCATCTCTCTATTTTTGAACTGGAGTTTTATCAATCCTGCAATATTGAGCCTTTCCGCCCTCGGAGGAATAATTGCAATCAAACAGATGAAAAAGAAACAGGAATATTATCCGATCACAATTTATCTTATTATTTCATTTGTTATTATGAATACAGTCATTTCTTTAATAGTATTCAATTCATTATCAAATTATTTTTCACAATTACTTTTTGGAATTCTTTCCTGCGTTTTATCTATTCTTGGATTGATTTTAATAACTCCTTTGGTGGAACGTAAACTGAATATGGCTACAAAACAAATTTTGCTGGAACTGTTGGACTTTGATAATCCTCTTATGAAAAAAATGTCTGTTGCAACACCAGGGACATATCATCATTCTTTGATTGTAGGTAACCTGGCAGAAAGTGCTGCCGAATCTATTGGAGCCGATTATTTACTGGCGAGGGTTGGAAGTTATTATCACGATATCGGAAAAATCGAAAACCCGCAATTCTTTATAGAGAATAATCCTGATTCATCCGAGTTACACGATAAAATGCTGGCTAATGAAAGTGCGATTCTCATTCGAAATCATATTGCAAACGGAATTGCCTTGGCGAAAAAGAATAAACTGCCAAAACCTGTTATTGACATCATTCAGCAACATCACGGAAAAAGCCAGATAAGATATTTTTACAATAAAGCCCAAGAAACAAAACTTGAAATTGATAAAGAGCAATTTTATTATTCAGGACCCAAACCTCAAACCAAAGAAGCATTAATAGTTATGATTGCAGATATCGTGGAATCTACCACAAAATCTTTAGATGATTTCTCTGAAAAAAAGATGGTGAAAGTTCTCGAGGATACGATTTTCAGATTAATTACTGAAGGTCAATTAGATGAAGCTCCAATAACTCTCAAAGAATTGAATACAATCTCAACTCAAATGTTACCCATTTTAATGGGAATTTACAGGAAAAGACTTGAATACCCGGAAACTTAATCCTATTTTTTTTGAAAATAAAACATCCATAAAATTTGATCAATCCGCTTTTTCCCGGGTTTGGGATATTATTGCAGAAAAAGAGAATTTAAAGAAAGATGCTTTTGTGAATGTTCTTATTACAGGTGATGAAACCATAAAAACTTATAATAAAAAATATCTCGGAAGAGATGAAGCAACAGATGTAATTTCATTTTCTGCTGAAATCCCACAAATTTCTTTTCTCGGAGATATTATTATTGACATCGAACAAGCTGAAAAACAAAAAGATACTGATTCTTTAAATTCTGAATTGCAGAGACTTTTCCTGCATGGATTATTACATCTTCTGGGATATGATCATTTATCTGCAGCTCAGGAAAAAGTTATGAAATCTAAAGAAAGAGAATACTGGAATATTATAAAATGAGACAAACAACCCTCGTAGAAATTATTTTTATCATAATCTGCATTCTGCTTTCAGCTTTTTTTTCCGGTTCGGAAACTGCTTTTTTCTCTTTATCAAAAATTCAACTGAAAAAACTTGAAAAATCAAAATCAAAAGAAGCGAAAAGGATTTTCCGTCTGCTGAAAAAACCCCGTCAACTCTTGATAATCAT
>JAUWNO010000257.1 GCA_030612605.1 Armatimonadota bacterium | reverse complement strand
AGAGCGTAAGTTAATGTATTCCCACGCAGGAGCGTGGGAACAAGAAGTGAGCCTGCCCTGTAAGGAGGAACGACTGTATCGGGGTGTAATTCGTGGATAAAAAAAAGGAGGAAACAAATGAAAAGAATCATATTTTTAATAATTTGCATTTTGGTATTAAACCTTTTATCAGCAAATGAGCTGATACACAAAACTCTTGCAAATGGAATGGAAATCGTGGTAAAGGAAAACAGGAATAATACTTCAGTTGGATTTTACTGTTTCATTAAAACCGGTTCTGTGAATGAAGGAAAATATCTGGGTGCCGGCATTTCGCACTATCTCGAACATATAGTTTCCAGTGGAACCACCACTATTCGCACCGAAGCGGAATATGAAGAAATGGGGAAAAAAATCGGTGCAATCGTTAATGCTTACACAACCAATATTGCTACAGCTTTCTACATTATCACAGACAAAGAATATCAGGATGAGTCGCTCGCTATGCTTTCCGAGCAGATGCAGTTTTGCATTTGTGATTCATTCGAAGTAGATAGAGAAAAGCAGGTTATCCTCAAGGAAATCGTACTTCGCTCTACACCTCCACGATCTAAAATGTATCAAAGATGTAGTGAACTGATTTATCCGAATTCCAATAATAAATATCCGATTATCGGTTATACTGAATTATTCAAAACCATCACCCGGGAACAATTAGAGGAATATTATCATCAGCGTTATGCTCCTAATAATATGGTTTTTGTTTCTGTGGGAGATTTTGAAGCTGAGGAGATGATATTAAAGATTGAAGAAGCTTTTAAAGATTTTGAGAGAAAACATCTTCTGCCGGTTTATCTCCCGGTTCAGAATATCAGAAACGGAAGCATCGAATATATCGAAGAATTTGATATTCAACAGCCTCTTGTTTATATGAGTACTATCTTACCTGCATCAGATTTTGCAGATAAATCAGCTCTTTCTGCTGCTTTGGAAATCCTTTTTGAAAAAAGACTTTCACCGATTAGCTATAAACTGATCGAGGAATTGAAATTGGTGAATTACATTTATTCAAATGTGGATGCTTCTCCGAATTCGCCGGAAGGAACAATCGATATTGTATTTGAAGCAAAAGATGTAAGCGATATTTTTGAAATCGTGAACATCATTGACGAAGAGCTGGAGTTTCATAGCCGTTCCGGAATCAAATATGAAGATATCCAAAACATTATCACTCGCACAAAAGCAGATAAATTACTTTCCATTCTGAGCGTTTCCAGAGAAAGCAATCGCATTGGCTGGTCCATGATGAGATATGGAGTTCCAGATAATTATCCGCTTCAAATTCAAGAACTGGAAAAACTCACAGTTAAAGATATTCAAAATGTAATTACAAAATATCTCCTTCCAAAAAATCGAGTAATTTGCTATAATGTACCAAAAGGCACAAAAGAATTATTGGAACAAAAAGAGGAACAAATCGTTGAAAAAACTGATGTGATAAAAAAGGAAATCAGCAAAAATATAACTCTTATTCACAAATTCAATAATGAAAAACCTTTTGTAAACGGAGTGATTTATCTTGCCAATTCCACAGATTATGAAACCGAAGAAAATGTTGGTTCTATTGCCTTTATGACTGATATGATGTTTAAGGGCTCAAAAAAATATGATCCTCTTGATTTGACAGAATGGCTCGAAGATCATGTAATCAGGTTAAATGCATCTGCGACTAAAAACGGAACTTTTATTGAATTCAGATGTTTGAAAGAGGATTATCATGATTTGGAAAAAATAATTATCGATGCCATCAAAAATCCGAGTTTTGAAGAATCTGAATTAGAGTTGGCAAAAGAACGCAAAATGGCAAATCATAAACGCTCTCTCAGCGATGCTTATTATATTCAGGCAGATTTCATAAATTCCGTGTTATATTCTGATACAAAACTTGGTTTATCAAAAGAGGAAAAAGTAAACATTCTAATGAAACTTTCTCGGGAAGAGCTTTTTGAACTTCATAAAAAATATTTTAATGCAGAAAAAATCATTGCTACATATTATGGAGATATTACAGAAAACGAAGCTGAGGAATTCGCCAAAAAAATCTATAAAGCAATTCCTGATGATGAAATAAAAGTTGAAAAAATAATTGTTCTTACACCGGATTTGAATGAATCTTTCATCGATCAATACTCTTTTGAGCAGGTTAATATCCGCTTGAACTATCAGGCACCTACCATCAATTCGGAAGATTTTAATGCCATGAAAGTTATTGAATCTCTTTTAAGAGGAGCAAGAGGAAGACTTCATAAAGCTGTGAGAGGAACAAACGATCTGGCCTATTATGCCTTTGCAGATTACAATTATTCTGTAGATGATGGATATTTGAGAGTTGTCAGTCAGACTTCCATAGATAAAAAAAATGAACTTGTAAACGTTCTTAAAAATGAAATGGAAAAACTGATAAATGAGCCTGTAACACGTGAAGAAATTGATACTGCAATCGAGGAAAATCAGAAAATTTTGAATTCATATTTGAATGATAACCAGCTACCTTATTATCAAACTCATTATGAAGCAATCGGTTTGGGTTATGATTACATCAATAAAAGCTCGGAAATCCTCAAACAGGTTACTCCTGAAGATATTCAACGTGTTGCCAATCAATACTTTAAGAATGTAGCAATCATCATCTCTGAACCGGATGAAAATGTGGAACTGATGGTGGAATAAAAGGGAGAAAGGGAGAAAGGAGAAAGATAAAAGCAAAAGTAAAAAGCAGAAAGCAGAATCGGAGAAAGGGAGAAAAGGCGAAAGTAAAAAGATAAAAGCAAAAAGTAAAAAGCAGAAAGCAAAAAGCAGAATGGGAGAAAGGGAGAATGGAAAATTCCAAATTACAAATAACAAATTATTCACCCTGTTAAATAAAGCTTCGCATTAAATCTACGATTTATTTAATAGGGCAAATAAATAACAAATCTCAAATTCCAAATGACAAAAGAGAAAGGGAGAAAAGAAGAAAGTAAAAAGATAAAAGCAAAAAGTAAAAAAGTAAAAAAAACTTTGTGTCTTTGCCTGCCCCGTAGGAAAGTATGACCGTATCGGGGTGACTTGGTGGTTGGAGAAAGTAAAAAGGGAGAATGGGAACAAGAAATAAAAAAATAAATTCGTGAAATTCGCCTGCCCCGTAAGGAAGAATGACCCCAGTTAAATGGAAGAAAATTTAACGGGGTAAACTGTATCGGGGTGTAATTCGTGGATAAAAAGACGAGGAAAAATTAATGTTAGCAGAATTTAAGTTTGAATATGATTCCCCAATTGTTTGCGCTGCGATTCATAATGGTCATTTTATTACTAAAAATATAAAAGTAAATCTTGCCATTACAGAAGATATCCAAAAAAGAGAAGAAGATTCTTATACAGAATTTTTTACAGAGATTTGCAAAAATAGAATCATCGGCAGAACCAGCAGATTTGAAGTGGATATAAACAGAACTCCTGAGAAAACGGTTTATCTGAAACCGGAAGATGCCTGGGGTTTGAAAGTTAGAAAACGTACTCCAACCAAAGAAGAGATCGAACAATCATTACAAAAATATCATGATTTCTATTCGGAAGCAGAAATTCATTTTAATAAAATGAAAGCTAAATTTGGAAAATTCTTTGTGTATGATATTCATTCTTACAATCATAGGAGAAATGGACCAAATAGCTCTCCAGCAGAGCCAAAGCAAAATCCGGAAATAATTCTGGGTACAAATAACATGCCGGAAAAATGGCTTCCCCTTGTTTATAATATTCAGGAAGATTTAAGAAAATTTGATTATTTCGGCAGACAACTCGATGTTCGTATAAATATCAAATTCCCGGGTGGAAATTTTTCCAGATGGATTCACAGAACTTTTCCCAAGTCTGCGTGTTGTATTGCAATTGAATTCAAGAAAATCTTTATGGATGAATGGACAGGTGAACTTTTTGAAGATAAAATCTTTAAATTAAGAGAAGCATTGAATTCAACGCTTCCCGGG
>JAUWNO010000053.1 GCA_030612605.1 Armatimonadota bacterium | reverse complement strand
CTTGCCATTCGTTCAGGATAGAATTCTTCCAAATCTGTTATTTTTTCACCTGTTCCCACAAATATAATTGGTTTGTTTGTTACAGCTTTGATGGAAAGTGCTGCTCCACCACGAGCATCGCTATCCATATTGGTGAGGATAACTCCACTGAATTCGAGCTGTTCATTGAATTCTCTGGCTACGTTCACAGCATCCTGACCGGTCATCGCATCTGCAACAAAGAAAATAAAATCCGGTTTTAGGAGCTGTTTCAAATCTCGAAGTTCTTTCATCATTTTGCTGTCGATGTGAAGTCTGCCTGCTGTGTCAAAAATCAAAATATTTGCATCTTCCTGTTCAGCTTTTTTCACAGCAGTTTTGGCGATTTTTATCACGTTTTTAGATTTTTCATCTGCCACAACAGGAATGTCCAATTGTTTACCCAAAACTTGTAATTGATGGATAGCAGCAGGACGATAGATGTCACATGCAACCATCATCGGGCTGAATGATTGCTTTCTGAACAGATTGGCAATCTTGGCACAGGTTGTTGTTTTACCCGAACCCTGCAATCCCACCAACATGATTTTATTCAATCGATTATCAGGAAGTTTAACAGGAAATTTTTCTGTTCCCATCAGATTTATTAGTTGCTCATGAACAATTTTTACGACCTGATGACCAGGAGTCAGGCTTTTCATCACTTCTTTGCCAACAGCTTTTTTACTTACTTCAGAAATGAAATTCTTTACGATTTTAAAATTTACATCTGCTTCCAGAAGTGCTCGCCGAACTTCACGCATTGAATCCTGAATATTCTGCTCGGAAAGTTTACCGTGTCCACGCAGTTTCTTAAAAATTATTTCAAATTTTTCTGTTAGATTATTGAACATAATTGAACCCCTTTTAAAAAGTTACTAATTTCTATTATCAAATAAAAATCTAAATGATAAATATAATAGCTCCAATTTAGAAATTTAAAATACAAATACTATGAAATCACAAAATACAAATCCCAAAAAACAAATAAATCACAAATAAAAAATTCCAAAAAATAAATAAATTACAAACTACAAATCCAAAAAAATTACCCTGTGAAATACTGCTTTGCAATTTCACGGAGCAGGTAAATTCCCAATACAAATAATGAAATAACAAACGATCTAATGCTTCGATTTGTTTTTCACCCCGTAGGATAATAATTAATATGAAATGATAATTCCGATAAACATAGTGATAAATATCCAACAGGGTGAATTTGTCCCGTCGTCGGGACGACAACTTGTCCTAAGTTCCGCAGGAATCTTAGGATAAGTTGGAACAAGGTTGGCAGGGTGGTTGGTGATCGACTTAGCACAAGACCCTTCGGGCTTATGCCAAGTCTTTTTTTGCTTGCTCGATATTGGATATTCATATTCTTTAGCGTTCTTTGCGTTGTCTCCCTCTCCTCGATAGGAGAGGGTTGGGGTGAGGTAGAAATTACTTAAAGATAAATTTCGCAAAGTTTATTGTTTTCATAGAAGTTAGCAAAGATTTTTAAGTTCGTAAACTTAAAATTTGTTTTTTATAATCAGTACTTCCAAAAATGTAAGAACCTGAAACCAGGATATCTGCTCCGGCTTCTACTAATTTCGGTGCATTGTCTTTATTAACACCACCATCCACTTCGATTTCTAAATCCGGATTTATGGAAACTGCAAAATTTCTTAATTCCGTGATTTTTTTATAAACAAGCGGCAAAAATTTCTGTCCTCCAAAACCGGGATTAACACTCATCAAAAGCACAAAATCGAGTTCTGGTAAAATCGGGAAAATCGTTTCAACTGGAGTTGCCGGATTTAAAGCAATGCCAGCTTTTACTTTTTTTGATTTCAGAACTGAAATTTGACGATGTAAATGATGCACAACTTCCTGGTGAATCGAAACATATTCAATTCCCCAATCAGCGAGAATTTCCAGGTAATTTTGTGGATTGGAAACCATGAGATGAACATCTACGGGTATTTTACTGATGTCTTTTATCTGTTTAATTATTGACAGTCCAAAAGTTAAATTCGGTACAAAATGACCATCCATTACATCCAGATGAAGAATATCTGCTTCAGCATCCTGGATTTTTAAAATTTCTGTTTGAAGATTATTAAAATCTGCATTTAAGATAGATGTAGCTATTTTAAGCATTTCAGTTCCAGATTAAACAGAACGAATTCTCTTCCTTCTCTGTTTTAGAAAAAATATTATATCTTCAATTTCCACGTTCAAAACCGTTTTGATTTTTGTGATTATTTTACTTTTATTCAGAACTAATTCCTGCATCCAGACATTATTGGTAACGGATACAAAAAGTACTTTTTTTTCCAGTTTCTGGATGGAAGTTCGTTCAGCTAAAATCTTACCCACAATTTTTTTCCAGCCAAAAGCAATCTTCACCAAATTTCTGAATTCAGATCCGGCAATATCGAGAACTAATTTCTGAAGGACATTACCGGCAGAAATGAAATCCATGATTTATTCTTTCTTAAAGAAAATAGAAATTCCCCACCAAGCAAAAACTGCTACAGCCAGAGAAGCCCAGTAAGCAAAGCCAAGTGCACTGTATGTATTGGTAAAAACATCTAATATTGCATTACTCTGCAACACACCAATAGCCGGAATTGCAGAAATTACAACCAGCAAAAGATAACCCAATAATTTTGAAGCTGCACTTTTTTCTTTTGAGTTATGAATAATTGAGATAGCAATAGTTCCAATTGCAATTAATACAGCTGTGATTACAGTAATCAAAAAATAGGAAAAAAATGGGAAATTGGCTTTTCCAAAAACTATTGAGGGACTGAATAAAGCGAGAAGAACAAGAATCACACCAAAAATTTTATAAAGCAAATTTATAACTTTCGGATTAGCTTGTTGTTTCTTATGACGCTTTTTTGTATAAAGAAAGACGAGTCCAAATACTATCAGGAAAAAGACAAAATATATTGGAACACCAATATTTGGTTCATCAGTGAAAAAACCCAGCGAAGCAAAAACAGCGAACAGGATAATCCATCCTAAGATTGTTGCTAATGTTTTTAATATTTTTTTCACATTACCTCCATTCAGATTATTCTTTTTAGAGTTCTGCATAATTGGGTGTTATTGTCATCCTGCTTGCCAGGTCGAAGCGAGCGAAGACTGGAGATATTCTTCTTGCTTTTCCATCGAAGGATCGCCGCCTATAATGAGATTCTTCGTTAGAAACTACTTCGAAGATTTCCTCAGAAAGACAACCTCTTTTCATTTTGCAGAACCCTTATAATTCTTTTTCGATATTAACTTTTAAATTTGCAGTAATTTCCGATGAGAAAGCTATTTGCACATCAAAAGAACCTATTTCTTTAAGATGTTTTTGAATATCCACAACAGATTTATGGATTTCAATTCCTTTTTCTGCTAAAGATTTCACAATATCATTTTCTGAAACAGAACCGAAAAGATGATCATTCTCATCAGCTTTTCTTGTGAATTTTAACGTGATTTCATTGATTTTCAAAGCTAATGCTTTAAAATGATTTTCGATTTCCAGTTTTTCCAGTTCTGCTTTTTTCTTGATAGTTTCGATTTTTGCTAAGTTGTTTTTGGTAGCTAAAATCACCAATTTTTTGGGAAGCAGATAGTTTCTTGCATAACCATCAGCTACTTTTATGACGCTTCCTGCTAAACCCATTTTTGCTATATCTTTAACTAAGATTACTTTCATTCAAATCCTCCGATATTTCGATTTTTCTAAAATTGAACCAAGTATCCAATAAGCCTGTGAATGCTAAAAGAATTATTAAATAATAATTCAAAATCACTGATAAAATGAAGAGAATAAGGAAGATTCTATGTTTCTTGAAGAAATTGCCAGTATAGAAATCTAATAAAGAAATTCCCTGAATAAGAAACAAAGGTGTTAGCATCAATAAGCCATTCATACCGATTTTTCTTGTGATTGGAAACATAACAAAAATCAGGATTGCAATCAGAATATAAACCATGAAAAAAGGTAATCGAACTTTTTTGTGTTCCCATTTTTTTATGGCTTTTTTAGAGAAAAAAACCGATGCCAGATAAATTGCAAAGATTATTGTTATCGCCCAGATTGCCGGATAATAATTTATCATAAATAATTTAGCTTTTTCAGTAATTTCCAATGCCAGGAAGAATTGTTCGCTGTTTTCCAAGAAATTGGATTTTATCAATTCCGCATATTGTTGAAAAACTTCATTCAGGTTCCTGAGTAAGATTTTTCCAAAGACAAGATGACGAACAATAGCGTATCCAATATTAATAAATGATATGGTAAGTATTATTCCTTTGTAATCATATTTCTTTAAGATGTTCCTGAAAAAGTAAGCGGAAGAAATTCCCACACCAATCAATATATCAAAAAGCGTAATAATATCGAAAAATTTACCTATTATCATTAAGAAAATTATTGCTCCTGCAAATACACAATAAAACACGATTTTCTGATTTTGGTATTTGTAACCAAAATTAATTATAAAGATCAAGCCCCAGAAAGGGGAAAACAATGCTATTAAAGCAGATAATACAGCAATTGAAATCACTTCTATTATTGTTCGATAAACGGAATTAATGCCATCTGACGTGCTTTTTTGATTTCAGTAGCCAATTTTCTTTGGTGTTTGGCACACGTTCCCGAAAATCTGCGAGGAGTGATTTTTCCATTTACAGAAACAAATCTTTTCATTAAGGAAACGTCTTTGTAATCTATCTCAACTTTTTTGTTTTTGCAGAAGAAACATGCTTTCTTCTTGAAAAAGAATTTTTTATTAGAGAATCTACCTCCGGGTCTCGAGTATTTTGTTCTTCCCTGACCTCTTGGTATATTTTTTTTTTTCTCTTCAGGTTTTACTTCAGGTTTTGCTTCAGGTGGCTGTGTGCTTTTTTCGATTTTTTCGACTTTTTCCTGCATCATATTCTCCAATATTTTTTAGAAAGGGACCTCATCATCTGTGGTTGTTGCAGCAGGCGCTTTTTCATTTACCTTCTTTTCTGTTTGTTCCTCAGATGCTTGAGCGACAATTTCAGATTTTTCTAAGAAATTGATTCGATGTGCTACAATTTCCACAAATTTACGATTTTGATTATTTTTATCAGTGTAGGTTTGTGTTTTAAGATAACCTTCTATAAGCACAGGACTTCCCTTCTTAAGATATTCAGCGCATTGCTCACCACGTTTGCTCCAGACTGTAACATCCATGAAGCTTGCTTCTTGTTGCCACTCGCCAGATGCATCTTTGTAACTACGATCAAAAGCAATGGAAACTTTTGCTACAGGAGTTCCACTCTGTGTATATCGCAGCTCCACGTCTCGGGTTAATCTACCACTAATTATCACACTGTTAATCCTCGGTAATCTCAATTCTTTAGCCATTTTTTCCTCCTGTTAATCATTAGCTAAAAGGTTATAACGAATGATGTTTTCATTCAATCTGTAAATTCTTTCAAGGTCATAAGTTTTGGCAGGTTCAAGATTGAAATAATTCACAAAATAAAAACCTTCATAGAATTTTTTGATTTCATAAGCAAGAGTTTTCTTGCCCCATTCATCTGTTTTCAATATTTCACCATCGTTATCTTTGATGAAGGAAAGAATTTTTTCATTTTCTTCTTTTAAAGCTTCATCAGTTAAAGATGGTGAAAAGACAACCATACTTTCATACTTTCTTTGCATTTAACCTCCTTTGGTCTATTGATTCTGAGCTTTTGAGATTTGCTCAGAATAGGATTCTTTAGATTTGCTATAATAATTCAGCATTCCGCTGAAATCTTTTTTCAAATATTTATTTAAAAGAGCTTCGGAAAAATTCAGCACTATTTCCAGAATCTGAAGTTCATCTTGAGAGAAATCGGAAAGAACATAATCTGATAGATTTTTATTCTCCGGGATACTAACACCAATTCTGAGTCTCTTGAATTCATCATAACCAAGAGCTTCTGCAATTGATCTCAGCCCGTTATGACCTCCAAATCCTCCCTCTTTACGCAACCTGATTTCTCCAAGAGGAAGATTCACATCATCCACAACTACAAGAATATCATCAAATTTATATTTGGAAAAAACCGATGTAACTGCGTTTCCACTTCTATTCATATATGTTTTTGGTTTAATGAAAACCGCATCAGAATTTTTGATGAAATCATATTTTATTCGTTTCTTAAAAGAAAGATTAGCTTTTTTGCTGTATCTTTCCAAAAGAAGATAACCCACATTATGCCTGTTATTTTTGTATTTCTTTCCAGGGTTACCAAGTCCGACAATTAATTTCATCAATCGGTAGTTTCTTCAGTTTTTTCTTCAGCAGCCTCTCCGGCTTCGACAGCTTCCTCTTCAATTTCTTCAGCTTTTTCAACTTCTTCGATTTTTCTTGGAGCGCGAACTGCTACGATAGTTGTATCACCGGATAATTTTGTTTGCATATCTTCCGATTTGATTTGCGAAAAATGAATGACATCACCAATATTAAGGTTAGAAACATCGACCTCGATTTCTTCAGGAACATCTTTTGGCAGGCATAAAATTTCGATTTTTCTAACGAGCACTTCCAGAAGTCCGCCTTCATGAGTACCGGGTGCATCACCAACAATCTTGATAGGGACTTCTAAAGTGATTTCTTTTCCTTTATAAAGTTCTAAGAAATCGATATGCATAATTTCTCTTGAGACCGGATGAATTTGTTTCTCTCTAATAACAGTTTTGATTTTTTTATTATCAACAGAAATATCATAGAAAACCATTTCACCAATGGCTTTTCTGTATGCTTTGAGGAAGGAGGTTTTGTGAATAGAAATCGGAATTCCTTTTTTTCCTTCACCATAAATAATGCCGGGTATGAGACCGGCTTTACGTAACTCATTTAAATCAGATCTTTTACCTTTTTTGCGAAGTTCAACTTCCAGATTTAAGTTCACTATTTCCTCCGTTAGGAATCTATCTAAACAATATGCTTAACGATTCTTCCGTATGTATTTTTTTTATAGCAATAGCAAGAAGTTCTGCTATTGATAATTGCACGATTTTTTTGCAATTCACCTTATCCTTATCAGATAAAGGAATTGAGTTGGTTATGAATAATTTCTCAATGGGAGAATTTTCAAGGTTCTTGACTGCTTCTCCAGATAAAATTCCGTGAGAGCAGGCAGCAAAGATTTTTTTTGCTCCATGCTCTATCAGAACTTTGGCAATTTTTGTAAGACTGCCACCAGTATCTATAATGTCGTCGAAAATAATAGCTGTTTTGTCTTTCACATCACCAATGATATTTAAGACTACAGATTTATTATCATTTCCGGTTCGACGCTTATCTCCGATAGCTATACCGCATCTCAATTTCTTTGCCAAAGAGCGAGCTCTATCTGTTCCACCTGTATCCGGTGACACAACAACTGCATCAGTCAAATCCAGATGAGCCTTGAAATACCTGGTAAAAATCGGCAGAGCTGAAAGATGATCGACCGGAATATTGAAAAATCCTTGAATCTGGCTGGAATGTAAATCCATCGCCACAATCCGGTTTGCACCGGCAGTCGTTAAAATATCTGCTATCAACTTGGCAGTTATTGGAACCCGCGGTTGGTCCTTTTTATCTGTTCTGGCATAACCGAAGTAAGGAATAACGCAGTTGATTCTCTGAGCAGATGCTCTTTTTAAAGCATCGATCATAATGAGAAGCTCCATCAAGCTATCATTTACAGGATAACATGTTGGCTGGATTATAAAAGTGTCTGCTCCTCTAACGTTCTCATTTATTTTAACAAATGTATTATCATTAGAGAATTTAAAAACTTCGGCGTCGCTGAGGGGAATGCCGGCATATTTTGCTACTTCATTAGCAAGCTTGATATTTGCATTCCCGGAGAATATTTTTAACCTTGAGTACATATTTATTCTTTCAATTTTTAAGTTGGGCAATATACTAAACATAAAAAACCTGAATATCCAATATCCAACACGGAATATCCAATATCCAAGTATTTTTGTCGCTATCGCTCCTTTTTCTTTTTCGCAGTATCAATGCTTTTAAAAAGTATTGAAATTAACTCATCCGTCTCCTGTAATAAAGGAGATAATTTTGTAGAAGGTTGGATTAATTTAGCTCGAACTATTATTTTCAACCACACTTCAGTCTCTCTCAACTCTTTTAAAGCCACTTTCAATTTATGAATAAAATCTGCCTTAGATTCAGCACTTTGAGCTTCTCCGTAATTTGGAGCAGGCGAGGTACCACTTTTTAGCATTTGAGAAGAAATGTGTTTACCTGCTTTTGTTTCAGGTAGTTGTTCTGAAACTTTAATAATTCTAACCGCATAATCAATAAGACGATCCTGCAAATCAAACTTCTTTTCTTTTTCACTCATTTTGATTTTTCCTTCATCATTGGATATTCCGTGTTGAATATTGGATATTATTTTTAACTTACCCTTTCAATTTTTAAAAGAGCCACGTAATTATTCTACATCAGTTTCGCTTGCTCCTACTGCAGAGAGTGCGTCTTTTAAAACCTCTTTGTATTTTGAAATTATTAATTCTTCAATTTGTTTCCTGGTTTCAGTATTGATGGGATGAGCGATATCTCGATATTCACCATTGCTTAATTTGCGGCTGGGCATTGCTACAAAAAGACCGTTTTCACCTTCGATTACTTTGATGTTCCTGACAATAAAAGCATCGTCGATCACGATGTTTACGAAAGCCTTAAGTTGATTTTGATTTCCTTCTCGGATAAAAACTTTAACATCTGTAATGTTCATTTTGTTCTCCTTTTAGTTTTGGTTATAAGATTCCAATATCCTTTTTTGGAATAATAATTCGCAATTTTATTCGCTGTGTAATAATTCGGACAAAAACCAATAACAGTGGCTCCACTGCCAGACAGCATTGTTTTTTGCACGCCATTTTCCTGTAAATATTTGATTATATTATGTATTTCGGAAAATCTTTCACAAACTGTTTCTTCTAATTTGTTGTAACAGAAGGCAATATCTCCTGTTTTAAGCAGTTTTTTCCAATTTGAATTTTCATTATCTGAGATCGTAGTTGCTTTATAAGCTTCTTTGCTGGAAATCGCAAATCCGGGATTAATCAATAAAATATTATTAATTTCAATATCGTTAAGAGGGGTAATTTTCTCTCCTCTTCCTTCACCCGAAGCGCATCCTCCAACTAAAAAGAAATTGATATCACTTCCAAACTTAGAAGCAATTTCATTCATCTCATTTTCAGATAAATCCAAATCCCATAATTCTGAAAGTGCCAAAATGGTTTGTGCAGCATTACTACTACCTCCACCTAAACCCGCAGCAATAGGAATATTCTTCTCTAATTTTATGTTTACACCTTTTCTCACATTATAATTTTTCTTTATAAAGAACGCAATTTTATAAACTAAATTATCCTCAGTTTTGATAAAATTTTTGCACGCCAAAATCTTAATAGCATTATTTTCTGTCAAAGTAAATGTTATTGAATCAAAAAGTTCAATTTCAGAGAAAATTGTTCTTATCTGATGAAAACCATCACTTCTTTTTTTTAAGATATCCAGAAACAGATTTATCTTTGCGTGAGATTTTCGATATATTTCCATTCTTTTTTAGTTCTTCTTTTCCATAATAGTAATAATAGTAATAATTATATTCATATCGGCTGTAGTATTTTTGAGGATGTATTCCATTTATAATTGCACCTGTAAAAGTCATATTTATATTTTCCAGCATCTCTTTGATTCTTTTAACAACGACTTTATCTGCTTGACCGATTCTAACTACTAACGCTCT
>JAUWNO010000153.1 GCA_030612605.1 Armatimonadota bacterium | reverse complement strand
AACTGATAAAGGTGTTGTTCTTGTTCTTGATAGCAGGATTTTCACAAAAGAGTATGGTCACTTTTTTAAAGATATTGTCCCGGCAAAAACGATCATTCCCTTCTCAGATATTGAAGTTTATGATTATCTTGGAAAGTGGTTTGGTTCAATTGATTGAATCAGGCTTCGCTTCGCTACGCCCGGACAAGTCGGTTGAATTGGGAAAAGACCTTGCGAACGGTTTCTTCCAGAGAGATTCTTCCAAATTGACCTTCGCAATGGTTGAATTGGTTGAACTCGTTGAATCGGTTGAATTGGGTATAAAAGAAATAATAAATTTCGTGTATTTTCGTGTGTTTCGTGGGTTATTGAATGAATACAAAAAATACATTAAAATTAATTTATAAAACACTTCTGAATTCTTTTGGTCATCAAAACTGGTGGCCCGGAGAAACAGCAGATGAAATCATTATCGGTGCTATTCTTACTCAGAGTGTAAGCTGGAAAAACGTGGAAACTGCTATTGAAAAACTGAAACAAAATAATCTCTGTACTATCGAACAAATTCATAATACGAATAAGAAAGAAATTTCTCCTCTCATTCGCTCTACTTTATATTATAACCAGAAGGCAAAGAAACTTAAAAATTTCGCAAATTTTCTATTCCAAAAATATGATGGAAATCTTAAAAAACTATTTCAAACAAATACAAATATTTTAAGAAAGCAGCTTTTATCTATAAATGGAATTGGTGAAGAAACAGCAGATTCGATACTTTTGTACGCGGGAAACAAATGCGTATTTGTAATCGATGCATACACAAAAAGGATATTTGATCGTATAGGCTTATTCAAACCGGATTGGAATTATACAGAATTTCAGCAATTCTTTATGGATAATACGGTTCATGATATTGAACTTTATAAAGATTATCATGCTCAGATCGTTTATTTGGGAAAGCAATTGTGCAAGCGGAAACCATTGTGTGATAAATGTCCCTTGAATAACTTTTGTAAAAAGAAGAAGTAATTAATTCATTTGACAGAAAGAAAATGTTTGAAGTAGGTGTTTATAATAAAAAAATAGATTCTTAAAAGAGGGAAGAACTTATTATTATGAAAGAAAAAACATATACAGTTAGAGATTTACCAATTGAGGAAAGACCAAGAGAAAGATTGCAGAAAGTTGGAGTTGATAATCTTTCTACCCAGGAATTATTAGCTTTAATAATTGAAAAAGGTGGTAGAGGACAAACAGTTTTAACACTCGCTCAAAACTTGTTGGCTCATTTTGGAAATCTTCAAAATATAAAAAGCGCCAGCCTTGAAGAATTAAAGAAAGTAAAAGGTATCGGTTTTGCTACTGCCTGCAAAATTCAAGCTGCTTTTATGCTAGGCGAAAAGGTGGAATCGCATATTACAAAATTTGGAGAAAAAATTGAAAGCCCGGAAATTGTTTTCAACATCTTGAGAAATGAAATTGGGAATAAAATGAAAGAAAGCTTCTATATACTTTCATTAACTACACGAAATAATTTAATAAGTGTGGATAAGGTTTCAACGGGAACATTGAGTGCAAGTTTAGCTCATCCCAGGGAAGTATTTCTGCCCGCTATAAAAAATTCTGCATCAACTGTAATCATTGTTCATAACCATCCTTCAGAAGACACACAACCCTCTGAAGATGATTTAAATATTACAAAAAGATTAAAAGAAGCCGGTAAGATTCTGGGGATCGATGTGGTTGACCATATTATTGTATCAAGAACTAACTATTTTAGTTTTAAGGATAAAGGGCTGATATAAATATGAAAGAATTATTATCAAAGCAGGAAAGTAAAACATTAGAATTCAAAAGAGAATTCAATAATTCCAATAAAGAAAAAGTTCTTCAGACTATTATTGCTTTTGCTAATGGAAGTGGTGGAAATATAGTTTTTGGTATAGATGATGATAGAAAGATCATTGGAGTAGAAAATCCTTTTGAGTTGGAAGAAAAGTTATCAAATATCACCTTTGACAGCATTAAACCGACAATTCGCATAGATGCAGTATTTATCACCGAGCAGAATAAAACATTGATAATAATAAAAATCCCATTAGGAATTGAAACTCCATATTATCTGAAAAATAAAGGAGTGGAGAAAGGAACTTATATCAGGATTGCTTCTACAACGAGATTGGCGAGTAGTGAGATGATCAAATCCTTACAGCTAAAAGGTGAAAATATCAGTTATGACTCTCAAATCGATTATAGGTTCTCAAAAGATGACATTGATTTTCCAAGGATAAAAAAGGTATTTAAAGAGAAAAAGGATATTCAGATAAAAGAAGATCATCTTTTTATGTTTAATCTTTTAGCAACGAAAGATGATAAAATTTATCCAACTGTAGCAGGAATGTTACTGTTCCCAAAGAAAGAATATATTGAATACGATTTTGCCCAGATAAAATGTGCTCATTTCAAAGGAAATACAAAAGACATCTTTATTGATAAAGCTGAATTCAGAGGGAGTATCATCGACCAGATTGAATCAGCATTAAAATTCCTGAAATCGAATATAAAACTATCTGCTGTAATTGGTGATGTTTATAGAGAAGAAAAATACGAATATCCTATTCCGGCTTTGAGAGAAGCAATTGTCAATGCAGTAACTCATAGGAATTATCTTTTGAAAGGTCAGGATATAAAAGTTGCTGTTTTCGATAACAAGATCGAGATAAGCAGTCCCGGTGATTTGCCTGCCGGTTATTCCGTAGATGATATTGGGAAAATGGATTTCTCCAAATTGCGTAACATTACAATTGGCAGAATTTTTTCCGAATTAAAGATTATCGAGCAGTGGGGACGAGGATTTTCTAATATTATTAAATCTTGTAAACAGTATGAGAATATTGTTCCGGAATTTAAAGAAGAGTTGTTGCAGTTTAAGATTATTTTTTGGAATAAAAAAATAGATAAAAAGATCGGTGAAAAAGTCGGTGATAAGGTCAGAGAAAAGGTGGGTAGAAAAGGTGGGCAGAAAAGGTGGGTAGATGAATTGGCAGAAACTCCCCAGAAAATATTAACAATAGATGAATATTCACGATTAGTTCGGAGAAAGTTTGGAGAAAGTTCGGAGAAAAGTTCGGAGAAAAGTACGGAGAAAATCCTTTATTTAATTAGTAAGAATAAATTTTTTAGTGCAAAAAGAATTGCAGAAATTATCTGTATATCACCCAGAATGGTTGAAAAATATATTTCCGAATTTAAGAAAAAAGGGTTGATTAAAAGAATTGGACCAGATAAAGGCGGTTATTGGGAAATTATTTCTAATGCCCAGTAAATACCCAGAAACTACCCACAAAATATTTGCGCCGAATGGTTTTAGTTCGGTGAAAAGGTGGGTAGAAAAGGTGGGTAGAAAAGGTCGGTGAAAAGGTCGGTGAAAAGGTGGTAAGAAAATATCCGGTAAATATCCAGATACTACACAGAAAACTACTCAGAAAATATTTACACCGAATTAGTATTCACAATTAGTTCGTAGAAAGTTCGGAGGAAGTTCGGAGAAAGTTCGGAGAAAAGGTGGGTAGAAAAGGTGGGTAGATAATAAACAGAAATCTAAAATGTCACCGCTTGTCACCAGATGCCACTACAGTTGAAAAGAAAACATGAAAAAATTATCTATTTGACATTAAATAAAGTTTCTGTAAATTCCGTTCCGATAAATTCCTTCTCATGTTTAGTTATAAATTTCGAGGAGAATAAGAGGAAAGATTTGACGAATAAAAGTGTTTAATTGTTTTTAGTTAATTAAACATAAACCAGTTAAGGAAGTTATGGAAGATTATAAGAAGTATTTCAAAGAAATAAACGAAAGACTACAAGACGGAACCGAAAGAAGTTTATATAAACCTCTCGGAAATTTCCTGGAACAATTTATTAAAGACAACTTTAAAAAAGAAACAAAAGCAGTAATAGAACAATCATCAAAAAACTATGATAAACCGATAGGATTTCCCGATATTGTAATTAAGCAACAAAATTTCCCAATTGGATATATCGAAGTTAAACTTCCGGAAGATACTCTCGATAAAGAAAAATTCAAAGAACAATTTGAAAGATATAGAAATTCATTGGAAAATATTATTTTCACCAATCTTAAAATTTGGGAATTATGGCAATGGGATAGTAAAGGTTCAACTAAAAAAAAGTATGAATTTATTTTTGATCTAACTGATATTAATAATATTGGTAAATTTTCATTTCCATTATTTGTTGGACTATTAGGTCATTTCCTTTTTTATCAATCTTATCCAATTAAAACAGCGAAACAACTCGCTTATAATTTAGCAAAAAAAACAAAATTGCTTTCAACTACGGTAGAAGAACTACTTGATGATTATAAACCGCTTCAAAAAACAAAGCAAGGTTTTGAAAAAACACTCCTTCCAAATTTAACCAACCACGATTTTGCTAATCTCTTTGCCGAAACTTTTTCCTATTCTTTATTCATTGCTGCTGTTTATCATCACGAAAAATATATGATGAGAGAATTTACTTTAACGACTGCTGTTGATTATATTCCACAAACAATTCCCGTTTTAGGAGATATGTATCGTCTCGTCAGCACTGCAACCAGACTCATTCCGGAATTGAAAGAATCTGTTGAAATTATAATCAGACAACTCGATTATTCAAACTTGGAAAAGATCATTTTCCAATTCAATATCAGTAAATCAGAAAAGGACCCGATCCTTTATTTTTATGAACCTTTTCTCAAAGAATATGATAAAGAAACAAGAAAAAACAGAGCTGTTTATTTAACTCCAAAACCTGTGATCAATTTTATTATTCGCTCTATTGATTTTGTCTTACAAACAGATTTCAAACGAGAAGACGGTTTGATGAATAAAGATGTAAAAGTTCTCGATCCGGCAACAGGAACTGGAGCATTTTTGATAAAAGCAATAGAGCTAATCAAAGAAAAAATCGATAAAAAATTCGGGAAACTGCATCTCGAACAGGAACAATTTAATCAGGAAATGACGGAACATATTCTGAAGAATTTCTTTGCTTTTGAATTTATGGTCGCTTCTTATGCTATTGCTAATTTTAATATGAACCTGTGTTTGAAAAATCTTGGATTCGATTTGGATAAAAGTAAGAAAAGATTTAAAATATTTCTGGCAAATACTCTCGATAATCCGGAAAAAGAACCGATGAGTTTATATGGTTTCGATTTTATCTCAAAGGAAAGCAAAGCCGCTCAAAATGTGAAAAAGAATGAGAACATTATTGCAATATTCGGAAATCCTCCCTATAAAGGAAGCAGTGAAAATCCAAGTGAGTATATTTTAGAAGTGAATAAAGGTGATCATTATGTAGTTAAATATGAACCAGTTTATGATAAATCGAATCGTTTAACTTATTTAAAATCTGTTAATAAGACTCGAAAACTTAAGAAAAAAGGATTTGTAAAACAAAAAAACTGGATAGGCAAACAAATTGAATATTATAAATATGCTGATAGAAAGAAACTCGATGAAAAAAATCCTAAATGGCTGCAGGATGATTATGTGAAATTTATCAGGTTTGCTCAAAACAGGATAGATCATTTTAAAAGGGGAGTTATCGGATATATTGTGAATCATTCGTTTCTTGATAATCCGACTTTTCGTTATATGAGAAAATCTCTGCTTGATAGTTTTGATAAAATTTATATCGTAAATCTGCACGGAAGTTCAAAGAAAAAAGAAAAAGCTCCTGACGGTTCAAAAGATGAAAATGTTTTTCAGATCGAACAAGGTGTTTGCATTGTTATTATGATCAAACTCGAAGAACCGCAAAATGAATGTAAAATCTTTT
>JAUWNO010000311.1 GCA_030612605.1 Armatimonadota bacterium | reverse complement strand
ATATAAAGAGGAAGATATTCCTGAAATTCCAAAAGCAAAAAAACAGTTAAAAGCTCTATCTGATGAAGAGGTCAACCTGCTGATACTTTTACAAAATAAAAAATGTGCTTTTAGTAAGAAAGGAGTTTTTTTCTCGATTTATAAAGATGATTTTATCCATTTTTTTCAGGTGCTAAAATCTTTACAGAATAAAATCTACATCAAAGAAACCGGTGACAGATTCCATTTTTCCCCCGAAGAATTTCGGATAAATTTCCAGGTAAATAGAACAGTGGAGAATGACTTCATCCTGAAAATCTCCAGAGGTGAGCAAATCTCTGCTTTCTTCGTTGGAAAAACTACATATATTTTTAAGAAAAATGAGATTTTTTCTATTAATTTACCATTTTCAAAAGACATAACAACTCAGATTTTCAGGGGAAATTACAGGGTAAAAAAAGAAGATCTTGTATATTTGTCATCTGTTGTGGCTCGTCAACTTGGATTGATCAAATGCTACATGGATTTTGCCAGCGATATCACAATTCCCAAGGTTTATCATAATACTCCGATAATCACATTTGAATTGAAAAAAGAGAACAAGAAAATAATTATGGATGGCATTTTAGATTATGCAAATGGCATAGAAATTCCTATGTCTTTGATTCGCTTTCCTGCTGAACTGGTTCGTTTTGATCAGGATGGAGAAGTAGCCTGGTTCTACATTCCACCTCAAACCAAATACCAGATTTTCAATTTTGTGCAAAGATTACCGGAATCTCAAACAAACAGGTTGGAAGAAAACTCTCAACTTGTTTTTGAAGGAGATGAAAACATCACGATCCTCAAGGAAACCATCTTTGAATTTACCGATCCTTCCTGGAACATCATTCTTTCTGAAGATTTGAAAAAGGAATTTGTTTATAAAGTCCACTTGGAACCGATGATCAAAGCAAGAGCTTCCGGAAAAATCGATTGGTTCGAATATGAAGTGAAATATCAATATAAAGATGTGGATTTCACTCATGAAGAACTGAGGAAATTCTTCACATCCAAAAAGAAGTTTATGAAATTAGAAGATGGCAGAATGCTGTTTTTTGAAAATAAAGAGTCTTTCCTGGAAGTGGAAAAATTATTGCATAAAAGCGAGAAACTACCTTCCGAATCTTATAAATTATCCGTTTATAATCTACCCTACATTTACCAGCTTTCATCGATAAATAAAGCTATCAGAATATTTGGCGATGATTTCCTGGAAGAGATGTTTTATGCGATTTTAAAAAGAAAACTCTCCAAAGAACCACAACTTGCAAGTTTTTTAAAACCCATTATGAGAAGCTATCAAAAAGCAGGTTATCAATGGCTGAAAATGCTGCAAAACTATCATCTTTCCGGTATTTTAGCAGATGATATGGGACTGGGAAAAACGATTCAGGCTATTTCAGTTTTATCCGATTTACCTCAAAATTCAAAGTCAATTGTAATTTGTCCGAAAACACTTTTGTTCAATTGGGCAGCAGAAATAGAAAAATTCAATAAAAATCTTACTTTTATAATCTATGAAGGTAATCAAAAGGAAAGAAAAAAAATATTGAAAAATCTCAACGTGAACATCCTTTTTACTTCTTATTCCATTATTCAGAATGATATAAAACAACTTTCCGAAATTGATTTTGAATTCATTATTCTCGATGAAGCTCAACATATAAAAAACGCTTCTGCTCTGCGCACGAAAGCAGTGAAAAAACTCCGTTCAAGAAATAAAATGGCTCTTTCCGGTACACCCATAGAAAATAGTCCCACAGAACTTTGGTCTATATTTGATTTCCTGATGCCCGGCTATTTACCTCCTTTAAAGAGATTCAAAAATGAATTTTTGAGCCAGGATGATGAAAAAAAAGCAGTTCAGGATAAATTGAAAATGCTCATTTCTCCTTTTATTTTAAGAAGGAAAAAAAGAGATGTTCTTATCGAACTTCCGGATAAACAAGTTCAGATTGCCTATTGCAAAATGACGGAAATTCAGGAAAAGATGTATCTTCAGGTTTTGGAGAATGTGAAACAGAGCTTCCTTCAAACAAGAGAAAGAGGATATTATATTCATATTTTAGCAGCTCTAACCAGGCTTCGTCAGATCTGTAATCATCCCATCCTGATAGATAAAAATGTGAAACCAAAACCTGAGTTTTCCGGAAAAGTCGAACTACTGCAGGAAATCATTTCCGATGCTTTGGAAAGTGGTAAGAAATTGCTAATATTCAGTCAATTTGTGCAGATGCTGAAAGTTCTAAAAGATCTTACTGAAAAGATGAAAATTCCGTATGAATATATGGATGGTTCCACAACCAACAGGCAAAAGCGGATAGATAATTTCAATAATAATAACAATATTAGGATTTTTCTGATCAGCTTCAAAACCGGTGGTTTTGGTCTAAACTTAATTGCAGCAGATACTGTGATCATAGTTGATCCCTGGTGGAATCCCATGGGTGAAGATCAGGCAATAGATAGAGCACATCGGATCGGTCAGACTAAAAAAGTAAATGTTTATAAGATTATCACAAAAGGAACTATCGAAGAAAAAATCCTAACTTTGCAGCAGAGCAAAAGAGAAATGTTCGAACATATTATTGAAGATGGTCAGAATATCATCAAAAACATGAACTCGGAACAACTGCGAAAATTGCTGGAATATTAGTAATTGAAGATTGAATATTTAATATTGAATATTTCTCCGCGGACATTTATGATCGGTATTAAGCAGAGCATTGGAACAAGGGTTTTTTAATTATGAATTATTTCTATTCTGTTGAAAAAGACAGAAAAGTTGAAACAAAAATAAAACGTTCCATTTTCATTGCTCATCTGCATTATGCAGCAACAATGAAGGAAGCCAAAGAGTTTATTTCTCAAGTTTCAGCAGAACATAAAACTGCAAATCACAATTGCTGGGCATATATTATTGGTGAAAAAGGTGAAACTTTTCACAGTTCAGATGCAGGCGAACCTTCCGGTACAGCAGGTAAACCGATCCTAAATGCTTTTAAAAAGCATAATATGACAAATATTGTGGCTGTTGTTACTCGCTATTTTGGTGGAGTTAAATTGGGAATTCGCGGATTAATAGAAGCTTATGGGAAAAGTGTGGAAAATGCAATACAGCAGTCTCCTTTAAAAAAACTGCTGAACCTAATTGTTTTTCATCTCAGCACTTCTTATGATTTCGCGGAGAAACTAAAGTATAATATTAAAAGTTTTAACGCAATAATTTCTGATATTAATTATTCAGAAAAAGTGGAATTTCATATTTCGAATGAAGAATATAAAAAGAAAGAATTGGAAAATTATCTAATTGAACTGGAAAAGGTAGGAAAAATAGCAAATTTGGAAACGAATAAAAAAAATAACCACAGAGAGCACTGAGAACACGGAGATAAAAAAAACTTCCGTTTTGT
>JAUWNO010000530.1 GCA_030612605.1 Armatimonadota bacterium | reverse complement strand
CAATGTTATATTCTGTATGAACCGAAGAAAGTTTCTGTTAATCACCTCAAGAATAAACTTGTCATCGCTCCGGGAACCGGCTTTGGAACTTCAAGCATTGTAGAGAGTAAAACGCGTTCTGAAGAAATCATCAGCAATGTAATCTCTTCTGAAGTTCAACACATTCAGATTCCTTCTTTTGATGAAAGATACAAGAAAATAATAGATATCATATTTGCAAAGATGGAGAATAGGAGTTTCCTCAGTTATGAAGATTTCGTTTCAGGAAAAAGGCTGGAAGACACTTACAATGCAATTTTACAGATAGAAGGAAAAGAAACTAACGGAAAAACAGCGGAAGATATTGCCGGAGATGCAGTAAAAAATAGCGACCCGATAGCAAAGGAAGCTTTGGATATTTTTTATCGTTGTGCTGGCAGACTCGTTCAGGCAATGTGTCTCGTCATCCAACCTTATGGAGGAGTGTTTCTTTGTGGAGCTTCCACCATCAATAATTCATCGTTCATTTATAGGAGCGGCTTTATAAAAGAGCTTCATAACAGCCCGGTAAGAAAGCAGCTTCTTATCCAGTTTCCCGTTTATATTGTAACCAAACCGGATATAAATATCGCTGGTGGTTTGTGGGCTTGCAGGAATATTCTCTAATGCAATACGATAAAATAAAAGATAAATTTGCTGGTTTGATAGATAACTTTCCTATGTTAAGAAGGTTATTTTATTTAGTTTTGGATATACTGCTGCTGCGGCAATGGTATGTGAAAGCAAAAATAAAAAAACATTTCTCCAAAAATAAACCTGTTCGCTTCTACGATGCCGGAGCAGGCTTTGGACAATACTCATATTTTATTCTAAAATACTTTAAGAAATCTACAGTACATGCGATTGACCTGAAAATGGATTATATGGATTCTTTTGCTCGATATGCAGCCAAACACGGCTGGCAGGATTTCACGGCTCAACGGGCAGATTTAACCACTTATGTTCCAAAAGATAAGTTCGATCTAATCGTCGCTATTGATATTTTGGAACATATCGAAGATGATGTGCAGGTATTAAAGAATTTCCGCAAAGTGTTAGATACAAACGGAAAATTAATTATCTCCTCTCCCAGCAATTTTGATGAATCTGCCAAATTCACAGAAGAACATGTGCGTTCGGGTTATTCCAAAGAAGAGATTATTTCCAAATTAAAAAATGCAGGTTTTAGAATTGTTTCGTTTAATTATTCCTATGGGAAATATGGACAGATATATTGGAAGCTTTGTTTAAAATTTCCGCTTTCCTTGATTAGTCGAAGTAAATTATTTTTAATTTTGCTACCATTATATTACTTGGTTTTTTACCCGATATCTTTAATATTTATGGTGCTGGATTTGAAAGTTAAAAATGAAATCGGGACAGGTATTATTGTGGTGGCGGAGAAAGGAAAAACTTAACGAGTTTTCAAAATTTGTGAAGTTTGAAAAAACTACAACCAGCGATACATCCATCTTGTGACCATGAAATTACTATTGATCTGCCTGATTGCTTTTTCAACTGAATATTGAACGATATACTTGTCGGAATCAAGCGGTTTTTCCTGAATTTCATCAGTATCTAATTTTCGCAATAATGGCATTGCTCTTCTATCACCTATTTGACCCAAAGCCCAGATAGCTTTGTTCTTCTGTTTAAAGGAAAATTCATCCGATTCTATAAGAGAAATAAGTGCTTCAACGTTATCGGTT
>JAUWNO010000315.1 GCA_030612605.1 Armatimonadota bacterium | reverse complement strand
GCAAAAGAACGTTATGACTTCTATAAAAATATGGCTGGGAAGTAATCTTATGGAAAACTTACCAAGTTTTTGAAACTTGGGAAGTTTAATAATTAATCCCCTTCTTTTTGAAGGGGATTTTCTTAACAGCAAGTGAGACTTGACTTATTCGGCACTGCCGAATGAGTTAAGTTGAATTATCATTGAATTTGATAACTTAAGTTTTTAGTCTGAAGTGTATTTTCAAAAATTCGTGCATTTTCGTGTAATTCGTGGATAGAAAAGAGGTAAATAATGAAAGCAATGATTCTAAACCAAATCTGCAACCTCAGAGAAAATAAAAATCCTCTTGAACTCGTTGAAGTTCCAATTCCAAAACCGAAAGAAAACGAGATTCTAATAAAAGTATCACGTTGCGGAGTTTGCCATACAGAACTCGATGAAATCGAGGGAAGAACACCTCCTTCAAAATTTCCCATGATTCTCGGTCATGAAGTTATAGGTTATGTAGAGAAGCTTGGAATTAAATCCAGCAAATTTAAAATTGGAGATAGAGTTGGTGTTGCCTGGATATTTTCTGCCTGCGGAAAATGTGATTTCTGTCTTTCCCAAAAAGAAAATTTATGCCCTGATTTCAAAGCTACAGGCAGAGATGCAAATGGCGGTTATGCAGAATATATGACTGTTCCTGAAGATTTTGTATATAAAATTCCAGATATTTTTTCCGATTCGGAAGCTGCTCCGCTAATGTGTGCTGGAGCGATCGGATACAGATCATTACGTTTAACTAATTTGCAAAATGGACAAAATCTCGGACTTACCGGTTTTGGTGGTTCAGCTCATCTGGTTCTGAAAATGGTGAAATATAAATTCCCTGAATCAAAAGTATTTGTTTTTGCTCGCAGTGAAAAAGAGCGGGAATTTGCTCTTGAACTTGGAGCATTCCGGGCTGGAGATACAACTGATGAATCTCCTGAAAAACTGGATGCTATCATTGATACCACTCCAGTTTGGAAACCTGTTGTAGAAGCTCTAAAAAATCTGAAACCCGGCGGGAGATTGATTATAAATGCTATTCGAAAAGAAGAAATTGATAAAGATTATCTTCTGAAATTGGATTATCCAAAACATCTGTGGATGGAAAAAGAGATTAAAAGTGTAGCAAATGTAGAAAGAAAAGATGTCATAGAATTTCTGGAACTGGCAGCGAAAATACCCATCAAACCTGAATTCCAGGAATACAAACTGGAACATGCAAACATTGCTTTATTAGAACTTAAAGAACGAAAAATACGCGGTGCAAAAGTTTTGAGAATATCTGACTTCAACCCGACTCGGGTTTGAAAAACTCGAGTCGGGTTGACTGGAAACCTTATGAAAAAAATCGAATTCAAACCAATCGGAATAATTCATTCTCCCTTTAAAGAACTAAAGGGAATGCCAATTCAGCCTGCAGGTGCAAAAAGAATAAAAGGCACAGTTGAAATATTTCCTGAATTTAAAGATGGCTTAAAAGATTTGGATGGATTTTCCCATATTATCCTGATCTTTAATTTTCATCTTTCAAAGAATTATAATTTGAAAGTTATGCCTTATATGGAAGATGAAATCAGGGGAGTGTTTGCTACCCGTGCACCACGTCGTCCCAATCAGATTGGAATTTCGATAGTTCGATTGGATAAGATCGAGGATAATATTATGTATATTTCTAATGTTGACATTATCGATGGAACTCCGCTTTTAGACATTAAGCCGTTTGTACCTAAATTTGATTGTTTTGATATTGATGAAAACACGAAAGTTGGTTGGTTGAAAAGACGTGTGGAAAAAGTTGATAATCATAAATCTGATGGGAGATTCGTGAAGTAACATAAACCTCTGGTTTGTGAGCATTTATTATCTCAAAGCAGAGCTATGAGTTACAATGTGGAGCTATGAGGTACATTTACATTGTTTTATAAATTAATAAAGATAAAAAACCATGAAAAGCAAATTAGATTATAAAATATTTTACGAACGAAATCTTCCTCATTATCAACCGGAAGATGCAATTTTGTTTGTGACTTATCGTTTAGCTTTTTCATTACCACAAGAAATTATTCACTTGCTGATTTCGAAAAGGAAGAATTTTGATAGAAAATTAATAAAAATGAATTTAATCGATAGGAAAAAAGAGAAAGAAATTTACAATAAAATTCTCTTTAAAATCGAGGATGAATTTCTCGATAAATATACTTCTGAACCTTACTGGTTAATTCAAAAAGAAGTTGCTGATATTGTAATTGAAAGTTTACTTTTTAATCATAAAAAATTATATGATTTGCATTTTTGTCTGGTTATGTCAAACCATGTTCATGTGGTTTTAAAGCCATTAATGGATAAAAAGGAAACCTATTTTTCAATAGCTAAGATTATGAAAGAGCATAAAAGTTTTACAGCAGTTGAAGCTAATAAATTTTTAAAACGAAATGGACAATTCTGGCATCATGAAAATTATGATCATGTAATTCGAAACGACGAAGAATATTATCGGATTAAGAATTATGTCTTAAATAATCCGGTAAAGGCTGGATTGGTTAATAAGTATGAAGATTGGAAGTATTATAAGATTCTCAAAGCAGAGCTATGAGTTACAGTAACATAAACCTCAGGTTTGTGAGCATTTATATTCTCAAAGCAGAGCTATGAGTTACAGTAACATAAACCTCCGGTTTGTGAGCATTAATATTCTCAAAGCGGAGCTATGAGGTACAGTAACATAAACCTCTGGTTTGTGGGCATTTATATTCTCAAAGCGGAGCTATGAGGTACAGTAACATAAACATCTAGATTGTGAGCATTTATATTCTCAAAGCTGAGCTATGAGGTACAGTAACATAAACCTCCGGTTTGTGAGCTTTTATATTCTCAAAGCGGAGCTATTAGGTACAGTAACATAAACCTCTGGTTTGTGAGCTTTTATATTCTCAAAGCAGAGCTATGAGTTACAGGAATTATGGGAAAAATAAAAATATTATCTGAAGAAGTGGCAAATCGAATAGCTGCCGGTGAAGTGATCGAGCGTCCAGCTTCTGTGGTGAGAGAACTTGTAGAAAACTCGATCGATGCTGGAGCTACTCAGATAATTATTACAATTGAAGATGGTGGGAAAAGGCTCATCCAGGTAATCGATAACGGCTGTGGAATGAGCGAAGATGATGCATTACAAAGCTTTGAACGTCATGCCACAAGTAAGATACGAACCATTTCAGATATATTTCATATTTCATCTCTCGGTTTTCGCGGAGAAGCACTTCCCAGTATTGCATCGGTTAGCCAACTGACTTTGATCACAAGAGAAGAAGGAAAAGACATTGCTTCTAAAGTTGAATTTAATTCAGGCAGATTGG
>JAUWNO010000545.1 GCA_030612605.1 Armatimonadota bacterium | reverse complement strand
CAAATTAAAAATTGGATTTCCATCTTGACATTAATCATTTGCTTATATTTGTTATCTCAGTTTAGAAAAGTGATTTTCTTTGGGAGTAATTGTGATCGAGAAAGAAGTTTTTTTTATTGAATTATCTGAAAATAGCAAATTAGAGGAACGTGTTGCTGCTACAAGAAAGATCATCTCTTTCATGAAATTTGAAAATTACATTTCAAAAAAGGATAAAGTTGCCATCAAATTACATGTTGGCGAGAAAAATAACACAACTCATATTTCTCCAGAAGTCATCAAAACAATCGTTGATGTAGTAAAGAATATTGGCGGACATCCTTTCTTAACTGAGACATCAACCCTTTATCACGGTTCTCGTTCAAATGCGATTGAACATTTATCTCTTGCTTTTGAACATGGATTTACTTTTGAGAAAACAGGAGCTCCATTTATCATGGCAGATGGACTTCTGGGAAATACTGAGA
Source organism: Armatimonadota bacterium (assembly GCA_030612605.1). Taxonomy (GTDB): domain Bacteria; phylum Cloacimonadota; class Cloacimonadia; order Cloacimonadales; family TCS61; genus JABMPU01. The sequence goes on along the minus strand of JAUWNO010000545.1, from coordinate 1,193 downwards.
TGGAAGTTTCGATCCCGGGTATTCTCTTTAAGAAAGTGAATATTGCCAGAGAAATCATGATGACAGATTCTCTTGTTCTGATTTCTCATCCAACAGGTCATCTTGTAACAGGAATGGCAGGAGCTATAAAAAATCTCGGTATGGGTTTTGCCAGCAGAAAAGGAAAACTCAAACAACACTCTTCAGTCAAACCTTTCATTAAATCAAAAAACTGCAATTTTTGTGGGCAGTGTTTCAAGTATTGTCCTGCAGATGCAATAATTGAAAAAGATAAAAAAGCTTTCATCATAACTGAGAAATGCATTGGTTGTGGAGAATGTTTAACTGTCTGCAATTATGATGCTGTAAAATATAATTGGGGAAAAGAATCTGCTGAATTGCAAAAAAGTATGGCAGAATATGCTTTAGGAGCAATAATCCAAAAAAGGCAAAAATGTATATACCTGAATGTTTTAGCAAACATGACAAAATTGTGCGATTGTATGGATGTAAATCAAAAAAGAATAATTAATGACATTGGAATTTTAGGTTCAGATGATCCGGTAGCACTTGATCAGGCAACTTTAGATTAAACAAAAATTCATAACAAAAAGGATTTGGGAGAAATGTCGTTTCCAGAGCTTGATCCATTAATTCAACTTGAACATGCAGAAAAAATCGGATTAGGTTCCAGAAAATATCGATTGATAAATGATAATTTAAAAAATTCAAAAATACTTGCCAGAGATGATTGAATAACCGAACATTACCTTCCGAAGCTTTTCTTCCAATTTTTTTTTAGGTAAGAAGATTCGGAAGGTTGAGATGAATAAGGATTGGAAAGCAGGTTGCGAAAAAACTTTCCGAATCTTAATTGAAAGAATTTCTTTGGTGGAAACTTCGGAAAGGAGAGGTGCTAAAATAAAAAAAAGGAGAAATCATGCTAAAAAAAATAATTAAATTCGCATTATTAATGGGACTTATACCCATTATCGGATGTAATGAGCGTTTGGTTATTACAGAAGAATTTAGAGAAACTTATGACCTGGGAAAAGGAACGAAACTCAATGTTTCAAATAAAAATGGAGGGATCTCCATTTCAAATTGGGAAAATAGTTATGTCGAAGTTTTTGCTGTCAAAAAAACTTTTTTAAACGAAGATGAATTAAAAAAAGTTGAAATTGTCATCAACCAGGAAAACAAGGAATTTAATA
>JAUWNO010000099.1 GCA_030612605.1 Armatimonadota bacterium | reverse complement strand
GAAGAAAATCCCATTTATGCTTTCGATTTCCTGAAAGGTGAATTAACAGATATCTATTTCTATCAAACCAAAGATATAACTGAAATTGTATTCAATCCTGAAGATTCAACCTGGGTCGAAGTCAAAAAATTCGAGGAAGATGATTACAAACGAACATTCAAATTTTTTTCTCCCAAGTGCGGACTAAATTACAATCTAACAGATAAAATCAATCTTATGGCAAATTACTCGATTGCTTACAAAGAACCCAGAGTACTGAATTGGTACGATAGAACTGATGGGCCCGGAGTTAACCAAATCCTCGATGATGGAGAAGAAATGAAATTAGTACCGGAACAGACAGAGACAAAAGAATTCGGAATTGGTTTTCAAAACTCTAATTTAAGTGCAAATGCAAACTACTACTTCACAGATTATACAGACAAAATCGAATCAATTCAAGATTCACATGGTGAGAGCAAAACAGTAAATGCAGGAATTGCCAGGCATCAGGGATTGGAACTCGGTTTAACCGCAAAATATATGAATTTTGATTTTAGCGGTTCAGCCACATTTTCTAAAAATCGCTGGCAAAAAATGAATATACAACAGATTTTTTATGAAGATGCTGAAGATGTAATCGGAAAAGTTGTTCCCTATTCTCCCGAAAAAATGGCAAACGGAAATATTGGATATACATTCTACGGTTTACCTTTAGATGGAAATCTGAGAATCGGTCTGGCAACAAAATGGTGGGATGATTATTATACAACTTATACCAATAAATACATCAAAGAAATCTATTTCTATAAAGAAGATGGCACTTTTGATTCTGATGGAGAACAGGGCTATATTGTCAATGATGATGGAGACGGTGAATATGACCTGATCAATGGAGAATATGTAAATGTTGGCTCTGGTGGAGGATATGATTATGATTATATCGAATCAGAAGCAAAACTGCCATACTTCTTAGAGTTTAATGGTTCATTATCCTACAAATTTCATATTGGGAAGAAAGAAGCTTTAATTCGCATTAATCTAAATAACCTATTCAATCGCAAGGACAATTATACAAGAGCTTATATTTCCAAAATATACGGCAGGTCATTAAATGGAACAGAAACTAATCCGCATTATGATGCTTATTATCCATATGTGAGTCCTTCACCGCTTTTCAATATATTTATTACAACAGAAATCAAGTTCTAAAAAAAAGGCTCTTTAAAGAATTGAGTGGGTAAGTAAAATAATATCCAATATCCAACACGGAATATCCAATGATGAAGGAAAAATTAAAATGAGTGAAAACCAAGACCTTACGGATGGTTGAGAAACGAAACCTCCGTAATGGTCAGGAAATAGGAATCAACCATTGCGAAGGTTTAACAAGATGAATTCCTCTTTATGTAACTATTCGCAAGGTTTTTCTAGAAATAAAGTAGTAAATAATTATTCAGAATTTGCTTTTTGCAGAATTAATTCAGCCTTTTTCAAATCTTCAGGTGTATCTATTCCTATTCCCTGAAAAGAGGTTTCAATCATTTTTATTTTGATACCATTCTCCAGCAATCGCAGTTGTTCTAGTTTTTCAATTTGTTCCAATTTACCCATTGGTAATTGGATAAACTTAAATAAAGCTTCTCTTCGGAAAGCATAAACTCCGATGTGTTGGAAGAATACGGGTTGCGAAGTGCAGGCTGCGGAGTGCGGGGTGCGATAGAAAGGAATCGGAGACCGAGAAAAATATAAGGCAAAATTATTATTATCACAAACTACTTTCACAATATTGGGATTCTCAATTTCTTCCTTTAATTTGTGCATCAAGGAAGCAACTTGAACTTTTCGGTCTTCAAATGCAAAAATAAGTTTTTGCAAAGGTTCCTTTGAGATGAATGGTTCATCTCCCTGAATATTGACGATGATTTCTGCTTCAAGATTTTTACAAACCTCAGCAATTCGATCGGTTCCGCTTTTATGATGTTTTGAAGTGAGAACAACATCTCCTCCAAAATCAGTAACGTTATCAAAAATTTGTTTATCATCAGTAGCTACGGTTATTTTATCAAATAAATCTGTTTGAACAGCAGAATCATAAACATACTGTATCAAAGTTTTATTTCCCAGCATTGCCAAAGGTTTCCCTGGAAACCTGGAGGAAGCAAACCTGGCAGGAATGACAGCAATTTTTTTAATTTCTTTTCCTTTCATATATTATTTCCATTTAAAGTTTGATATTTTGAATTTAGATTATTGGAATTTGCCTGCCCTGTTAAATAAATCGCAGATTTAATGCGAAGCATTATTTAACAGGGTGAATATTTTGTTATTTGTATTTTGGAATTTCATCACCTCTCCATTTTCATCTCAATAAAAACTTTATAGCTGAAAAGCCCATCCCTCATATTTGCTACAATATGGCTTCTGGTAATATTCATTTTACACGTTTTTATTGTAGTTTCCACAGCCACAGTTTTATCGATTTTTTCATCAGTGCTTTTTAGTAGACCCTGCACATTTTTCTCCAGGAATTTTCCCATTTCGATCCTGGCATTTCCCGCAGCTTCTTCCCAGGCTATATCAAGATGTATCGAAGTTGCAAAAGCTTTACTGAGAATCTTTTCGTCGGTTACAATCAATTTTTCCTCAGAAATCCATTCGGGTTCAGTCAGCTCGGAAATACTCACAAAATCTTTCTCAACCTCACAATCCTTCATTGAATAAAGTCCGATAAAAAAACCATACAAATATGTTTCATCAATCAGAATTAAAGAATCGCCAAATCGTTTCACTTCTTCGATTGAGGAGCTTACATTCAGCTCGAATTCCGCATAAGCATCATCTTCTCCGACACTTTGAGAAGCATATTTGGAAATGGAATACGAACCGATATTTCTGCCTTTGATAACTGCTGCCATTCCTCTGGCTGCATCTACCATCTTATCATAATTAAATGATTTGGGAGAAATACCGATTACAAAATCACCGGTTTCTAATCTCTCAAAAATCCACTTTGGAACCTTCACATTTTCTGGTTTGTATATTGTGGTTTTTGATTTTTCTATTTTTTCTTCCTTAGAAACCTTGTTGGAAGAACATCCAAAAAATGCTAATAACAAACAAAACAAAACAAAACTAATTAATAATTTTCTCATTATTTTCTCCTCATTTTTTTGTTTTAGTCAAATATCAGACTAAATTTATATTTTTTTTTGTTTTTTTAGTTTTTTTTATTTTGATTCTTTCCTAACATTTTCCAGTTAAATTTTTCAACATATAACTCACCCTAACCCTCTCTTGAAAAGAGAGGGAACTAAAGAAAAAAAAACTTTTTTTTCTTTTATTTCTTCTTGCTTTTCTTATGTTCCTTCTCTTTGGAATATCTTTTATATTCTCATCAAAAAGAGAAGGACAGCAGGATGAGTTTAATGAGAAAATCCAGCCTTCTCCTACCGGAGAGGATTGCTTGTCAGGTCGTAGTCCAATTTATTGGACGAAGACTGAAGGTGAGGATAGAAAACACTCTATTTTGCAGAACTCATTTTTATACTCCGGACTAAAAAACATAATAATGAAACCAATTATAAATTATATTCATCGCTTTTTAAATATCGAATGAGGAACATCGATTGAAAAAGAATTTGAAGAATAATGAACAAGGAATTTCGATTTACAATTTGAGAAGAATCTTGAGAATATCGAACAAGGAATTTCGATTTGAGATTTGAGAAGAATCTTGAGAATATCGAACAAGGAATTTCGATTTGCGATTTGAGAAGATAAGATGAAGTTTGCTTTTGGGTTATTCATTTTCATCATTATTCAATTATTTATTCTTCAATATTTCATTTTTTTTAAGATAAACCATCAACGCATTAATATCCGTTCGATTAACTCCTGAGATCCGGGCAGCTTGACCCAGAGAAATCGGTTTGATCTTGCTCAATCTTTCTCTCGCTTCATAAGCAATGGATTCGATTTCCATATAATTTATTTCTTCGGAAATTCTGGAGTGTTCCACTTTCTCGAATTTTTCGATTTCCGCTAATTGCCTTTTAAGATAACCTTCATATTTTACCTGCAAACTAATTCGATTTTGAATATCTTCAGTTACATCTTCAGGAATTTTATATCCGAATTTCTGTAAACCATCAAAAGTAACATCTGAACGTTTCAAAACATTTATCAATCGTGTCGGTTCCGGAATTTTTTCATTGGAAATAGAGTTGTGAGTTTTCAGAAAATTCATCTCTCTTTCTAAAACGCTTTTTACTTTTTGAAATTTCTGCCAACGAACATCATCGACCAATCCAAGTTTATATCCAAGCGGCATCAATCTTTCGTCTGCATTATCCTGTCTGAGATATAAACGATATTCAGCGCGGGAAGTGAATAAACGATATGGTTCGGTTGTTCCCTTTGTAACCAGGTCATCCAGTAAAACGCCAAGATAAGATTGGGAACGATCAAAAATTACAGGTTCCTTTTTATCCAGAGCTAAAACTGCATTTATACCTGCTGCAATGCCTTGAGCTCCAGCTTCTTCATACCCGGAAGTACCATTAATCTGACCTGCAAGATAAAGCCCTTGAATCTGTTTGCTTTCCATGGTTGGTTTTATTTCGTCAGGAATTATGTAATCATATTCGATGGCGTAACCATATCTCATAATTTTAGCATTTTCCAGACCTGTGATGGAATGAATCATTTTTCTTTGAACATCCGGTGGAAGGCTGTTTGAAATGCCATTCACATAAGCTTCAAAAGTGTTTATTCCCTCAGGTTCAATGAAAACCTGATGACGATCTTTTGTACTGAATTTTACGACCTTATCTTCAATCGAAGGACAATATCTCGGTCCAACTCCGCTGATAAATCCACCATAAAGAGAAGATTTATCAAGATTGTCTTTTATGATTTGATGCGTTTTTGAATTTGTGAAAGTAAGATAACAACTCCTATCATTTCGCAATTTAATATCTCGATAAAACGAGAAGCCTTGCGGATTTTCATCTCCGGGCTGTTCATCCAGATTTTTCAGGTCAATTGTTCTGATATCAACTCGAGGAGGAGTTCCGGTTTTGAATCTTGCAAGTTTCAAACCTGCTTTAATCAATGAATCTGAAAGTTTGATTGAAGCTAATTCACCAGCTCTTCCGGAACTGTAACTGACATTTCCTACATGAATTTTTCCTTTCAGGAATGTACCATTTGCCAGAATCACTTTCCGAGCAAAATATTTTTCTCCCAGATGAGATTTTACACCAATTACTTTCTTTGAATTTTTTGAAAGTATAATTTCGTCGATCATCGATTCTTTGATAATCAGATTGGTTTGCGATTCCAAAGCCTGCCGCATTACCAAAGAATATTCTGTTCTATCATTCTGAGAACGTGGAGCCCAGACAGCAGGACCTTTTTTCCGATTTAACATCCTGAACTGAATACCGGTAAGATCTGCACTGCTCGCCAGCTCACCACCCAAAGCATCTATTTCACGAGCCAGATGCCCTTTAGCGGGTCCTCCCATTGATGGGTTGCAAGACATCCTGCCAATAGTTTCTATTTTAATAACAAATATGAGGGTTCCAGCTCCCATCCTGGCAGAAGCAAGAGCAGCTTCAATGCCGGCATGTCCAGCTCCAACAACGATTATATCATACTTGCTATTAACCATTCAATTCCTTCTTCGATTTCAAATCACAATTCCTATTTCGAAATCATCTTGATAGATGTCAAGAATACTATTCTACTCACCTTGAAAAGGTATTGCAGACAGAAGACTTTTAAACCTTTTATTACTTGTTCCCATGCTCCTCAGGCTGTGTGAAAACAGATGAAAAGCACGATTTTTTTTAACCCCCTCTAACTCCCCCTATTCAGGGGGAGAACCTATCTCCTTTTGCCGCAGGCAGTTCCCTTCCCCTTCGATAGGGGGAAGGGTTAGGGATGGGGGTCGTTATAACTTAAAGAAATCAGTTTTCAAACAGGCTGTCCCGCGTGGGAACACAATAGTCGAATGCTCTGCGCTGAAAACGGTCTCTTAATACAGGTGTAGATTCTTCCTGTCCATTTTGACGCAGGAGCGTCGGTTTCTTCATTCCCACGCAGGAGCGTGGGAACAAGTTTGCGAGCGTGGGAACGAGTTTGTCATCTTGATAGATGTCAAGAATACTATTCTACTCACCTTGAAAAGGAATTGCAGACAGAAGACTTTTAGACCTTTTTAAGGTTTTTTCTGCTTTTTGGTTTGACAAAGATAATGCATTAAAAAGTTTAGATATTGTTTTTGAAAAATGGAGAGAAATATAAATGGCAAAAAAAGGTAGAACAGCGATAAATCCTACAAGAGAAGAAAATTATCCAGCCTGGTATCAGCAGATTATCAAGGCTGCAGATATGGCAGAGAATAGCGATGTGCGTGGTTGTATGGTCATTAAACCCTGGGGATATGCAATCTGGGAAAATATTAAAAAAAGCCTGGATGAGATGTTTAAAGAAAGTGGACACGTAAATGCTTATTTTCCACTCTTTATTCCTAAAAGCTTTTTTGAAAAAGAAGCAGAACATGTGGAAGGATTTGCCAAAGAATGTGCTGTTGTTACTCATTCCAGGTTGGAAGATGACGGTAAAGGCGGCTTGAAACCTGCTGGAAAACTTACGGAAGAACTCATTATTCGCCCAACCAGCGAAACCATTATTGGAGCTTCTTTCAGCAAATGGATAAATTCGTATCGTGACCTGCCGCTTTTAATTAATCAATGGGCAAATGTAGTCAGGTGGGAACTGAGAACACGCTTGTTTCTCAGGACTACGGAATTCCTCTGGCAGGAAGGTCATACAGCTCATGAAACCAAAGAAGAAGCAATCGCGGAAACTTTCAAGATTCTGGATATTTATGCCGGATTTTCAGAAGAATTCCTGGCAATTCCTGTAATCAAAGGGAAGAAAACCGAATCTGAGAAATTTCCCGGAGCTGTTTCCACTTATACTTTTGAAGCAATGATGCAGGATAAAAAAGCTCTGCAAGGCGGTACATCCCACTTTTTAGGTCAGAATTTTGCCAAAGCTTCAAACATCAAATTTCAAAGTAAAACCGGAAAAGAAGAATATGTTTGGACAACTTCCTGGGGTGTTTCCACGCGTTTAATTGGTGCCTTGATTATGGCTCATGCAGATGATAATGGGCTGGTTCTCCCTCCAAAAATAGCTCCTGCTCATATCGCAATTATTCCCATCTATCGAAACGATGAACAACAAAAAGAAGTTCTGAATTTCATAGATAAATTAAGAAATAAAATTAAACCTTTACGCTATTTCGAAAACAAGATTCGGATCGAGCTTGATGACCGTGATCTTACAGGTGGAGAAAAGGTTTGGCATTGGATCAAAAAAGGAATACCAATTCGTTTGGAGATAGGACCTCGAGATATTCAGCATAATTCAGTTTTTATGGGAAGAAGAGATAAAAATCCTAACGAAAAAGAAAGTATAAAAGTTGATGAATTTATCAGAAATCTAATCCCAATACTCGATGAAATTCAAAATAATATTTATCAGAAAGCTTTAAAATTCAGAGAAGAAAACATTGTGAAAATTGATAATAAAGCTGAATTCTACAAATTCTTTACATCCAAAAACAAAAAGAATCCTGAAATTCATGGT
>JAUWNO010000483.1 GCA_030612605.1 Armatimonadota bacterium | reverse complement strand
CCTTCGAATGATAAATATCAAATTAGCTCCAATTTAGAAATTACAAACAACAAATTCCAAAAAACAAATAAATCCCAAATACAAATACTATAAAATCACAAACTACAAATCCCAAATAGCAAATAAATCCCAAATACAAATGATAAAAAAACAAACGAACAAATGCTTCTATTTGTTTTGAATTTAAAATTTTATGACAACTTGTCCTAAGTTCCGCAGGAATCTTGGGATAAGTTGGAAGAAGGTTGGCAGGGTGGTTGGCAGGGTGGTTGTCAGGTTGCTTGGTGAGCGACTTAGCACAAGACCCTTCGGGCTTATGCCAAGTCTTTTTTGCTTGTTCGATATTGCCTGCCCCGTAGGGAGCTTGCGACTGTTCGGGGGATATTCATATTCTTTTGCGTTCTTTGCGTCTTTGCGATTAAATTATTTTCACGAAAACTTGTTGGTAAATTTAATTTCGTAAGCAATTATTCATAAAAAAACCTCCGAAATGCGGAGGTTTTTCTTATAGCAAATTATTTGAAATCTATTTTTCTTCTATACCTTCTAAATAAACAAACATATCTTTGGTTGTAATAAAATGATCAAAAAGTGCTAAAGCTTCTTGAAGCTGAGTATCTTCTCTGATAGCAATTTTATAGCTTGCCACATCATCAAATTTCTTTGCCATGATATTGCTCTCAATAGAATTCTTTATCCAACTGAATGAACTGTCAACTTCAGCTTGTTCCATCTCGATTCCTTCATTCTTGGCATATTCCAGGAAATCAGCAATAATTGTTTCATCAACTTCAAAATCTTCTGTGATCGAATCCTCGTTTTCTAACATAAAGTTAACAGAGTAATTGAAGAAAATGTTTTTTCTGCGAAGTTCAATTCCCAGATCTGAAATCAAAGATTGCTTGATTTCGATATCAGGTGTGATACCTCCACCGCCATAAACGACTCTTCCATTCTGAGTATAATATATTTCTTTTTTATTCTCTTCTTCAGCTTTTTCCTGTATTTCTTTGATTTCTTCTCGTGACAAATCTCCATTTTTAACTCTTTTATCTTTGAGTAATTCGTCATTTATATCTTTGTGAATGCATCTTCCGGAATTGATATAATATTTAGCAGTTGTTATTTTAATGCCATTTCCACCTGATAGAGGAAACAATCTCTGCACAGAACCTTTTCCAAAAGATGTCTTTCCAACCACTAAACCTCGATCCCAATCTTGAAGTGAGCCTGCAAAAATTTCAGAAGCACTCGCAGAAGCTTCATTGATGAGAACAACTACCGGATAACCTGTACGAATTCTGTTGTATCTCGTAAAAAGTTCTGAATTTGCCTGTGGATTTCTTCCTTTTGTGAAAACAACCCTTTTATTTTTTCCGATGAATTCATTCACAGTATTTACAGCTTCTGTTAAAAGCCCACCCGGATTGAACCTGAGGTCAATCAAAAGTCCCCGAATTCCTTCAGATTCCAACTCATCCAGTTTTTCTCGAAGCTCTTGGGTAACGTGCGCATTAAAATGCCGAACCCTGATATAACCAATACCGTTATCCATCTTAAACGCATAAGGAACACTCTTGATCTTGATAATATCCCGAATGATTTCAAACTCCAGTTCCTCATCCACTCCAGGTCGGCGGATTCCGATTACAACTTTCGTGCCTTTATCACCCCGCATTCTCTTGATTCCTTCATTTAAAGACATTCCAACAATATCTTCTCCATCGATCTTGACGATTTTATCACCGGAATGAATTCCCATCCGATATGCTGGAGTTCCTTCGATCGGTGATACAACAGTAATGTAATCTCCTTTCTTATCGATGGAAATGCCCAGACCACCAAATTCACCTTTCGTGTCTGTGGTAAATCGCTCAAAATCATCAGCAGTAAAATATACAGTATGAGGATCCATATCCTCGAGCATTCCTTTGATGGATGACTCGATTAATTCATCAATATCTACATCATCTACATAATTTACCCGGAGTTTGTTGAACACTTCAACAAATAAC
>JAUWNO010000280.1 GCA_030612605.1 Armatimonadota bacterium | reverse complement strand
AATTGTTTTCATGTCATACGATTTATATCATATGATGGGATCTTCCGGATTATGGATCGATCCTTTCGAGGTCATTAATAACATTACTCTTCCTGCTCAGGGAATTTATCCTTATCCTGATGATCTCTTTTTCTGGCCCTACACATTCATCGGTACCTCACCTCTCGGCGGAGATTATCGCCGAGTTTATGTTTATGCCAATAATTATACTAGTTCTCATGGAACTGTGAGCGATCCCAGTGAAAATGTATTAATTGCTTATGCAGATTTTGATACCAGCGATCTTGATGCTCAATCTTCTTTTTCGTGGACATACAGAACAATTGCTCAACTGGATGCCTGGAATGCCGAAGACCCGGAATGGATAAGACCTTACAAGGGAATGGCTGTCTATGATAATGTTGTAGTATTTGCCGGATACAACACCAATGGTGAAGTTTTTGTATTGTACAATGACAACTACGGTGAAGGTGATTTCGAATATTATTCCTCAGACTTTATCTTTGACCAATGGAATCCTCTTAACGAAACAGGAACTGAATATCTTTATTCTGATCCAAACACTCCTTTAACTTCCTGGATTGTGAGCCAGGAAATTATTCATGCAGGTCATATGAACGTAATTTTCAAAGATGACAATACGAAAATTGCCTGGACTGGAGCTTTGGGAATTACTTTTGACGCTCTTGATGGAAACGGTCCCGGATATTATTTTCCTGACTGGTGCCAGGTCTATCCCAAGGAATTCGTGTTTGATCTGAATACTCTTGAATTCAGCTTCAAAGACCTTTACATCGAAGGAGCAGATCCGGACGATGATATTCCCATGGTTCCCTGGGATCTGGATGAAGATGGTGTGGTGGATTCATTCGATGAAGATGGTGATCCTGAATGGGTTTGGAATTGGCCTATACACTGGCCTGTTGGAGGAGATGCTTTCCATGAAAATAGTTTCCGAATTGTTAAGAACGAAAACTGGCTTGCAGGAGTTTGGTCGGATGGAACCAAGGCAAAAAGATTTTATGATGGAGATCCTTCTTTTGCTGCCTGGGAAGCAACTCCTGAAGTTGCAATCGTTATTTCTGCAGATAATGGAGAGACCTGGTCTGAACCAATTTTCCTGAATGCAAATGATACACCGGAACTGGCAGGTCAGATTCCCTGCTACGTTTATGCTGGTGATGTCATCGAAGTCATCAGTAATGTGCCCGGTGATTATCGTGGAAAACTTCACCTCTTTTATCTGGATGATAATGACTTTGGTTCTACTGTTCAGGGAAACGGTCAAAATAATGGCGGAACACTTCAGTATGCTGCCTTGAACATTGAATTCCCTGGTGAGTGGAATCCGCAGCAGTCTAATGATAATAACGAAATTCCTGCACTTGGTTTCCTTGCTCAAAATTATCCCAATCCCTTTAATCCGAGCACAACTATTTCTTTCTTCACCACAGAGCTCACGGAGAACACGGAGATAATTATCTTCAATTTGAAGGGACAGAAAGTAAGAACACTTATAAATGAAGTACTTCCAGAAGGTCAGCATTCTATCGTTTGGAATGGAACAAATGATAACAATGAAAAAGTTTCCAGTGGAATCTATTTCTACAGGATGGATACAGGGTATTATTCTGCAACCAAGAAAATGATCCTGATGAAATAAACCTTGCGAATGGTTGTGAAACTTCTTGCTTTTCTCGACCTTAGCAATGGCGGAAATCCGGTAATTGTAAGAAACCATTGAATAGGTTTAGCAAGAAGAAAAATCTCATAAACCTTTTATGAATGAACTTGACTCGCAGCGATCCGGCAGCTGCCGGAGAGTGTGAGTCGAGAACATTCAGGAGAACGTTTAAAATCCGAGTCGGGTTGAGTACAATTCGACCCGGATTTTTTTTGGTTTGACAAAGAACTTCATAAAAACAAATTCAAAGCAAGATAATAAAATTAAGGATTCAAAATGAAACAAAAAAATAAAAGAGGTTTTGCCAGTGATAATAATCCGGCAGTTCATCCGAAAATCCTGCAAGCAATAATCGCTGCCAGCCACGGTCATACAATTGCTTATGGTAATGATATTTACACCCAGAAGGCAATAAAAAAGATTAAAGAACATTTTGGAGAAAATATCGATGTCTATTTCGTTTTTAATGGAACCGCTGCAAATGTGCTCGGATTGAAGGCTCTAACAAATTCTTTTAATTCGATAATCTGTGCAGAAACTGCTCACATCAATGTTGACGAGTGTGGAGCTCCGGAAAAATTTAGCGGCTGCAAGTTGCTTTCTGTTCCAACAAATAATGGTAAACTGACCATTGAAGGAATCAAGTATCATATGCACGGTTTCGATTTTGAACATCATTCGCAGCCAAAAGTAATTTCCATCACCCAGGCAACAGAACTGGGAACAGTTTATACACGTGACGAGATAAAAGCAATCACAGATTATGCTCATAAATACGATATGTTTGTTCACGTGGATGGAGCCAGGATTTGTAATGCTGCTGCCAGTTTGAATCTGAGCTTAAAAGAGATTACAACAGATGTTGGCACTGATATTCTATCTTTTGGTGGGACTAAAAACGGAATGATGTTTGGAGAAGCAATTATCTTTTTTGATAAAAAACTTTCTAAAAATTTTAAATACATCCGCAAACAGGGAATGCAACTTGCTTCCAAAATGCGCTTTATTGCGGTTCAATTTATTGCAATGTTAGAAAATGAACTCTGGCTGGAAAATGCCAGTAACGCCAATAAAATGGCAAAACTTCTGGCAGATGAAGTTGCGAAAATCCCTCAAATAAAAATAACCCAGAAAGTTGAAACAAATGGTATCTTTGCTGTCATTCCTCAAGAATGTATCAAACCTCTGCAAAATGAGTTCTTCTTTTACATCTGGGATGAGAATAAATCTGAAGTCAGATGGATGACTTCTTATGATACAACCGAGGAAGACATTTCTGATTTTGTGAAATTATTGAAAAAGACATTGAAATAATTAATTCCATTTGTCCCTTCAACCGTCCCGGTTGAAGGAAAGGTTGAAGACGACCGTCCCGGTCGGAGTATTATGCAACACCGAGACGGCGTTGCGGAAAAAACAAAGATGAATATGAAAATTGAAGATTGATGAAAAATGAATATCGAACAAGGAATGATGAATTTTGAATGATGAAGTAACATAAAAGACCGTCCCGGTCGGAATAATATGCAACACCGAGACGGTGTTGGTGGATAACTTTGTGTTTCAACCGGGACGGTTGAAACAACGGAGGGATGGGACGGTTGAAACAACAGCGGCGGGAGGTAATCATGCCACGAATTCATAGAACGGGAATCGATCAAATATATTTTGTGACATTTACTATTGAAAAATGGTATTACATCTTCGATCGGCATGAACGTTGGGATATTCTTTTAAACGCATTAAAATATTACCAACAAAATAATGATCTGAAAATTATAACATGGGTTTTCATGCTCAACCATACTCACCTTATTTTTCAATCACCTGACGCAATAAAATTTGTTAATTCTTTCAAAAGTTATACAGCCCATCAGTTAATTGAAAATATTCGTGAAACCGAACCTAATCTTTTGAAACTATTCAAAACAGAAGACGGCTTTCATATTTGGCAGCCCAAGAATTTTCCTGAAATAATCGAATCAGAAAATTTCTTCCTGCAAAAGGCTAATTATATTATTGAGAATCCTGTTAGAAAAGGATATGTTAATTACACGGAAGATTGGAAATATTCGTCAGCAGGTAAAAT
>JAUWNO010000390.1 GCA_030612605.1 Armatimonadota bacterium | reverse complement strand
ATATGAAATGGTTTGGACTCACAGGCTTCCTGTACGAAATGCATATTATTTACAGATTGGTGATTTTGATGGAGATGGAAATCATGATTTCTGTGCTGGTGGTTATATTCATAATGAAACAGATCCGGCAAAGACTTTCTTTTACTTTGAATTCTTCTCAAATTCAGGTATTAATAATCAATACGAAAGTATGGGTTATGTAAGTTTTTCTAATGTTGAGCTGAAAAATTCTATTACAAAAGCAGATTTGGATAATAACGGCGACGATGAGATTATAATTTCTGTTCCGCCAAATCTATACATTATAGATTATCAGAATGGGCAATTCATTCCTGTTTGGAAGGGATTCTCATCCGGCACTGAACAGAATGCGATAATCGCTTTTTCCGAAACTGATATAGAAAATGCTAAAATCATCACAAACCTTGAAGGTTCCGAAATGAAAAGTTCGCTTATTTCCAGAATTGAAGATTTCACCGGTCCGACAACTCCTGAAGCATTTCGAGCTCAACCTTTAAATGAATCTGCGGTTTTACTAAGTTGGATTTCAACTGATTCTATCCGGGTTTATCGCAAATTCCAGGAAATTGTCCAGATTATTGGTTCCATTTCTGAAGAAAATTATATCGATGATACTATCAATCAGATCTCTGGTTTTGATATTGGAGATACTCTCTATTATCAGGTCACAGCTTTAAATGAAAACTATAATCCCTTCGAAAGTTTGCCAACACTCTGGAAACCTGCAATTCCGATGCAGATTCCGCAAATCCAATCTATTCTGATGACCGGAATCAACGAATTAAAAGTTTTCTTTGATAGGCAATTGAGTAATGATGCAATCAGTTCCAGCCATTTCACAGTTAATAATGGCATTGGAAAACCAAGCTCTGTAAATTTCATTTCAGAACAAAAAGGCTTGCTTCTGAGGTTTTCCAATTATTTGTTGAATTTAATAAATGAATATTTTTTAACTATCACTGGTTTGACAGGGGAAACAGGAGTTCCTTTTCCTGATGGAGATTATCCGTTCGTTTTCAATGAAGATACAACCGCTCCGGAAATATTATTCGTGGAAACTATGGATAAAGACATTGTTAAACTTTCCTTCACAGAACCAATCACTTCTTCAACTGCGGAAAATCTTGAAAATTACACCCTCGTCTTACCGGTTATTGATCAATATAATGGAATTGATGATATTGAATATTTCGAAGATTTCGATAATCCAGATTCAATTTCCTTTTACATCACAATTCAGATGGTAAAAAACCTGGAATATTCCAATCAATCATATTTTCTTAAATTGGATAATATTGAAGATATCTCCGGTAATAAAATATCTAATAATGGTAACAAATGTCAATTCAGCTTGACAGATATTTCGGATTTGAAGCATTTAATTGTATATCCTAATCCGTTTAATACAAATGAGTTTGATGGAGTTAGATTTGTAAATATGCCTTTAGAAAAAGCTGGAAAAATCTGGATCTATGATCTGAGCGGCAATTTGGTATTCAATAAAAAAATCAAGGCTTTAACTGAGCTGAATAATTTTTATATCTGGGATGGCGATAATAACGCAAATAAGAAAGTTTCATCCGGGCTTTATCTTTATATCATCAAAATGGGAAATAGCTATAAAAAAGGTAAAATCGCAGTTATAAATTAGAGTTGTTCGACCTCACCCCGACCCTCTCCTATCTAGGAGAGGGAGACAAAAAGATTCCCCTTCTCCTCGTAGGAGAAGGGGTTAGGGGTTGAGATAAAAAAGGAGAATGGAAATGATTTCTTTGGACTGGGTAGAACGCATAAAAGCTGATACGCTCGATTTTTTTGAGAGAAAACTTCCAAATAAAGATTTTGATATAGACATCATATACAATGCATATCCCGAGCGCATCGACAACAAAGTTCCGCAATCTGTTATTACGCTGGTGGGAAAGATTCTTGCTGCCAAAATGGCAAAATGTGCAGAAGATTACTTTGAATTTTTTGATTATATTCTTCAGAAAAAGGGTGATAATGGAAAGATCATTTTTGCTTACATCATGGGCAGAGCAGTAAGGAAAAAGCCTGAAAAATTTCTTGATTACCTGCAAAAAATCCTTTTGGAAATTGATGATCAAAGAGAATGTAATCTGATAATCGATAAAGCGATTTTCCCGCTCCTGAAAAAGAAGCCGCATCAATATCTCGATCTTATGATGAACTGGATCAAACAGGATAATAAATATCTCTCATTAAGCATTCAGAAACTCCTGGTAAAACTGATAAGTTTTGAGCCAGACATGATAAAACCGATTTTTCATAAATTGGAAACCTCATGGCTTTATGCTTCTCCAAACATGATAAAATTGAATTCGAATTTTCTGAAATCAACCTATAAAATCGATCCTGATTTCTATTTTTCTGTCTTTGAAAATTACCATTCAACTAGAAATCCTGTTTTTGCAGAAATACTGTGTGGTGCAATTTGCTGTTATAATAAAAACATTGAAAAACTTTTAACTCTCTGGGCAGCAAGTGGAAATATCAAATTGAAAAAAGTCGGTTTGCACGCTCTTAAAATTCTTAAGAAAAAGGGAAATTAATGGCAGATTATATTACCAAGGAAGGAATGCTGCGGTTGCGCGTACGTATGAATGAATTGATAAAGGAAAGATCTGTAA
>JAUWNO010000027.1 GCA_030612605.1 Armatimonadota bacterium | reverse complement strand
GTCTGTGGCTAATATATTCTTCTCTTGAATTCAAGCTTATTTCCGAAATTCACTAAAAGACCAATTCTTATTCCTGTTGCTTTCAGGTAATTTAATAATTGAGCTTCATGTTGTGAATTCAGTGCGCTAATTGCTTTTATTTCAATAATTACTTTATCTTCTACAACAATATCAGCACGGGAGTTTCCAATTATTGTTCCTTTATAATTTACTTTAATTTCTTTTTCAGATTCGATATTTAAACCAATATTTTTTAATTCAATTATTAATGCTTTCACATATATTGATTCCAAAAAGCCTGCCCCCAATTCATCAAACACATTATAAAAACATCTTATGATTTTATCGGTTATATCGGAATATAGATATTTATTTTGCATTATCTCAGTACCTTTTCTTGCCACTGACTTAACACACTGATTTTTTTTTGTCTGTGTTAGTCTGTGGCTCAATTTATCATCGATTGTTTGAATTACGCACATATTTTTTCAAAACAGGAATGATCTTCCTGATAGCTTTACTTCGATGACTGATTTTGTGTTTTTCTTCTTTTGTCATCTCTCCAAAGGTTTTCACTGTTTCATCTGCCAGAAAAATCGGGTCGTAACCAAAACCAAGATTACCGATTTCTTTTTCTGTTACTTGCCCGTGAACTATTCCTTCTGAAGTTCCAATCAAACCATCTGGAGATGCAAAGGCTACAACCGTGCGAAATTCTGCTTTACGGTTGGTTTTTCCCTTCATGGCTTTCAGCATCTTTTTGCGATTATCAGCATAAGAGCAATTTTCTCCAGCATAACGAGCAGCATAAACTCCGGGTTCACCATTTAATTGCTCAACAAAAAAACCGGTATCATCTGCTATTGTTAACAAACCGAAAAATTCAGCACATTGAACTGCTTTCTTTATTGCGTTTCCTGCAATTGTGTCTTTATCTTCAACAACATCCGGCAGGTCAGGGAAATCCAGAGCAGATACAATTTGAAGATTTAATCCATGAAGATTTTCTTTAATTTCTTCGACTTTATCTTTATTTCTGGATGCAATGAGTATTTTCATATTTTTTTTTAGCCACGAAGAACGCTAAGAAACACTAAGAAAAATTGAGTTAAGTTCTCCGGCAACTGCTGGATGACTTGACTTAAGTTTTCTAATCTCTTGGGATAAATCAACTTAACTCAAGACTTGCGTCTTAAGTCAAGTCTCTCATTATAAACATTAGATTTTTATACTTCTTCTTGCTTTTCTAATGTTCCTTCTCTTCGGAATAACTTTCATATTTTCGTCAAAAAGAGAAGGACAGCAGGATGAGTTCGAAAATAATATCCTATCACAAAATTCAAATAAATAATGATATCGTGATAACATTCTTCAAATCTATAACTTCGTGTAAATTAGTGTTAATTCGTGGATTCAAGATTTTTCTTTCAGACACTATTTCACTATTTTGCTAATCAACTTTTTGATTTTGTTCAGAATGTTCTTTTCAAGGAACTTTTCTGCTGTTAAGGTTATCTTCTGAAGCAGCTCCAGAACGTTCTCTTCCCCACTCCAATTATCGATTAGAATTTGCTTATCAAGTTCATTCAAAATCAAATTCAATCCATAAACCACCAGAACCAGATCATCGACATATCCAATTATTGGTATGAAATCCGGTATAATATCAATCGGCATAATCACGTAAGCAATAATTCCTCCAACAATAGCTTTCTGAGATTTCGTAACTCGCTTATCAATTGCCAATCTGCACAACAGAACAAAAAAATCCGGGAGTGTTAAAAGATATTGAGTAAATTTTCCTCCCTTCCCAGCAGTTTTCGTATTCACAAAAGATGTGATATTCTTACGAAGTTTCTCATAAAATTGAAGTTTTCTTTTATCGTTTGTAAAAACGATTTTTTCTTTCAATTTTTCAGATTTTTCCTTGGGAATTTCTTCTGCTTTTACTTCTTCAACAACATTGCTGGCTTCTACCGGTTTAATCTTTGGTTCTTTATTCATGATATCTCCTTAAATATAACATCGTTGGTTAATTTCAAATTTAAAAGAACATGCTCCTCTAAATAAATTTTCTAATTTCAAAAATAGCTTTTTTTATTTTTTCAAATAAATTTTCAACTTCTATCTTAGTAAAACATGTTAATGCATCATAATCACCTTTCATCCTTTTTTCAAAAGCTTCTCTGATGATTTTTCCAATTTCTTTTCGAATTATATTCTCTTTTATAAATTTTTTATTGAACCAACCAATAAGTTGAGAATGTTTTGAAGCTGAAAACTCATACTTAATTGCTAATGCTGAAAGAGAATAAAATATACTGTAATAAATTCTGTTTATTGAACCGAATAATCTGTTATTCTCAATTAATATCTTTGCATCATTTAATGATTCATCCGCTTTTTTCAAATTCAGATTTATTAAATTCTGCCGATCTTCAGTTGATAATGTCATAATTCTATTCCTTCCTTTATTGCATTCTGGATAAAAGGTTGCCTTCCCCTTAATGTTAGTAATTCTTCAATCGAGATCATTTTGATGTCAGTAATAATGTTGTATTCCAAATCGATATCAAAAGTAGTATCATATATATTATTCTCAAATTTCCAATCATAAGGTTTCTTTAGTATGAGCAAAATATCATAATCAGAATATTTTCGAGCTGTTCCATTTACCTGTGAACCAAATAAAAGAACTTTTTCAATATCGTCTGGAAATTGCTTTATAAGTATTTTTTTTAGTTCTTTTAATGCTGTTTTGTTATACATAAAAACCTCCCTTCAATATTATAGGTGAAAAAAGTTTTGCTTAGAATAATGTCCAACTTTATTATTCAATTATTATTTAAGTCGGACAAAATTATTTTTACTTTATCCAACCTTGTTATTATTATCAGATTTTTCTCTGCATTTTTGTCACTCATTCTTTAATCAAATCCTTCTTATCCATAAAGCACTCTCCCCTTGGAAATTATTTGAGTTATAAAAGCTTCTTTTACATTTTTCCATTTTTCGATTTCTTCATTAGTATAAACAATTATTTCCATTGGAACTCCAATTCCACGAAGATGTTTTCTGATTTCTCGTCCTCTTTTATATCTGGGAATTTCTGAATCTTTAATAATCAGCAAATCTAAATCTGAATTCTTATCCGGAATTCCTGTAGCATACGAACCAAAAAGAATTATCTTTTCCGGTTCCAAATTTTTTACTATTAACTTAACTATTTGAGATATTTTAGATTTTGCTATCATATATTCCTCTGTTTTTTCCATTCTTATTTTAGTCCTACGAGTATTTTCTTAGTTTTATCAGTTTTGGTTTTAATTTCGTTATGTTTTTTTTCATAATAATCTTTTTTTTATTTAATTCATTTATTGTATGTCTTAATATTGATATTACTCTTCCGGATATCTAATAAGCGTTATCGGGATTTCTATTTCTGTTGAAGTACCTGGAATCCATACAATCATCGTTCCGGTTATCATACCCGGTTCGTTGCCAACCGGTGGTGGGCATTCATATTTGTAAAATATCCAATCTTTATTAACTTGACCATGTTGATTGGGCACAATACCTGTATTTTCAGTGAATGGATTATTATCATCATCAGTACCCATATCTATCGGTACACCCAAGTCACATAAAAAAAATAGTTGTTGATTATCAATGGGATTGTTTTGTCCATCGAGCAAACTAATCATAAATGTTGCTATTAAACTATCTGGATAAGATGGATTATTTTCTATCCAATACAAATTATGTGGAGATACTGCAGCATCTAATACAGGAAATTGAAGCGGCATAGTAAATTCTTCAGTTTCAATGCACCAACCTGTCTCAGCCTGGATTATTAAAGTATCATTTATATGAGTTCCGTCATAAATTAAACTGGTAAATGCTATCCCTACGAGAGAATCGCCATTAGCATTTTCATTGCCTGTATAAGCTGCAGCCTCAATCGAAGCCCATTCAGGATTATCCGGTAACGAGAAATAAACAGCAGTTCCATATTCAACAGGATTACACAGAATATCCTCAATATATGCTGAAACTTCAATCCCCCAATTTCCATTTCCCAGATTTTCTCCTGAGTCAATTCCACCTATCGATAATTCGATTGTTTCAGGTGCGAGAGAGTGGACTATTATATTCGATTGTACAATCGAGATTTCTATATTATTAGAATTGTAAGTATATATTTTTAATGATGCGGTTCCCGATTCATTTCCTCCGTATAATGTCACAGTAGCAATACCATCAACAGTTTGAGCAGAGATTGAATCGGTAGTATTATAAAGTAAATTGTTTATATTTGTACCTTCAGGTTTGGAAATAAACTTGAACCAAACATCATAAACCCTTTGAACATTATTTCCATTGCTATCTTTCAGAGCTACTTGATACTCGAATGGTATAAAAGGATAAAGGTTAATTTGAACTCCAATTAAAGGATTATAAATGTAACTAACATCATCATAGAAGAAATCTATGTTTGCTTCAGTATAATCGGAATATTCCCCATCTGCAAAGGCTCTGATTCGATATGAATAATTATCAATTGTTATTAACTCTGAATCTATAAATGTTGTTGTATTTTCTGCCAGGATTTGATAATTTTCTTCCCACTCATTTTCACCAATTTTTCGATCTATTCTAAACCCTTCTTCTGCTGAACTGTTATCCTGCCAGGTTAATTGAATGCTTTCAAGGTTTATCTGTTCAAGAACAAGATTTGTTGGAGCAGATAAACTATCCAAATTTAGAAAATTAATCCCTGATTCGATATAATCAGAATAATCATTATCGATAAATGCTTTTACACGATAATAATAATAATCGAAGATGGTTAAATTTGAATCAATAAATGTAGCTGTATTTTCTGCCAGGATTTGATAATTCTCTTCCCAATTGTTTTCCCCAATTTTTCGATCTATTCTAAATCCTTCTTCTGCGGAGCTGTTATCCTGCCAGTTTAATTGAATGCTTTCAAGATCGATTTGTGCTAATGTAAGGTTTGATGGTGCTGTTAAGCTATCATCGGGAGATATGGTTTCTTTTGAACAGGATAGAACAAAAAGTGATAAGATTAATAAAAAATAAATTCTTCTTTTCATTATTCTTTCCTTCAACCAAAAATGCGGAAGCCAGTTTGACTTCTGCATGGTTTCTCTATTTCAAACCAGCCAGAAGTTCCCCGGTTTTGACTACTTTCATCTCGATCTCAGCGAACTTCTCTTTTTCTTTATTAACGATATTTTTCGGTGCATTTTCCATAAATTTCTTATTATTCAATTTACAGGAGATAACTTTCAATTCATTTTCCAGTTTGGCAAGTTGTTTTTCCAGCTTTGCTTTTTCCGCATCCAGATCGATCAATCCTTCCAACGGAAGATATATTTCGATGTTTTGAACAACTGCAGCAATGCTCGATTTTGGTTTTAAAATATCAATTCCAAGCTCCATTTTAGAAACTTTTGCCAATTTGAGAAAGTAGTTTTGATATTTCCTTAAAAGTTCAATCTGTTTAGCTTCAGCAACTTTGACGGTAACGTTAATCTCCAAAGCTGGAGAAAGATTAACTTGTTTTCTCAGGTTTCTAATGGCAGTGATAGCTTCCTGAATAAGTTTCATATCCTTATCTATCTTTCTGTTTATAAAAGATTTATCCTGTTTCGGAAATGCAGCCAGAACTATAGTTTCTTCATCCATTGGAAAATAATTCCTGATTCCTTGCCAAACCTCTTCTGCAATAAAAGGCATTATTGGTTGCAGCAGTCTCATTGATTGTTGTAGAATATCAAGAAGAATGAAGGTTGCCGTTAACTGACCTTGTTTATCTTCATCATTATAAATCCTGTCTTTGGAAAGTTCCAGGTACCAACTGCAGAATTCCTTCCAGATGAAATCCATTAAGATATTGGCTGCATCATTAAAGCGAAGAGATTCATAATTCTTGCGAGTTTCTTCGATAACTTCGTTCAACCTGCTGTAAATCCATTCATCTGCCAGTTCCAGTTTCAGTTTTTTACTTTTGGGAATTCCATCAATCTTTTCTGCATTCATCATTATAAAGCGATAGGCATTCCATATTTTGTTTGCGAAGTTCCTGCCTGTTTCCAAAATAGATTTCGAATAATAACTGTCAGCACCTTTAGGTGTGTTGAAGATAATTCCAAAACGCAAAGCATCGGCCCCGACTTCATTAATTATATTGATCGGATCTGGTGAATTCCCCAGAGATTTACTCATCTTTACACCTTTTTCATCACGCACCATTCCATGCAGAAGAACCGTATCAAAAGGTATTTTATCTTTGAACTCAAGTGTAGCCATGATCATCCTGGCAACCCACAGATAAATAATATCCGGACCTGTTACAAGCAAATTAGTAGGAAGGAAATATTCAAGGTCCGCAGTTTCATCTGGCCAGCCAAAAGTAGAAAAGGGCCAGAGCCAGCTTGAGAACCAGGTATCCAACACATCTTCATCCTGTCTGAATTCATTATATCCACATCTTGGACAGGTTTTAGGTTCTTCTTTGGCAACAATAATTTCTTCACACTCCAGGCAATAATAAACCGGAATTCTGTGACCCCACCAGATCTGGCGTGAAATACACCAGTCGCGAACGTTCTCCATCCAGTGATAATAAACCTTTGTCCATCTAGCAGGATGAAATTTAACTTTTCCCTCTTTTACAACCTCGATAGCTCTTTCTGCAAGAGGTTTCATTTTAACGAACCATTGATCTGAAAGATAGGGTTCGATGTTAGTATCACAGCGGTAACACAACCCAACAGCAAGCTCATGTGGTTTTATCTCTTCCAGAAGTTTCATTTCTTTTAAACGTTCAACTATCTTTTCCCTCGCCTTAAATCTATCCAATCCTTCAAATTCCTTTCCTGCATTTGCATTCATCACACCATGTTCATCCATAATTACAACCTGTTCAAGATTGTGAATCAAACCAATTTCATAATCATTGGGATCGTGTGCAGGTGTTATTTTTACACAACCACTTCCAAATTCCAGATCAACATATTCATCTGCAATAATTGGAATTTCTCTGTTTACAAATGGTAGAATAACAGTTTTGCCGATCAGGTCTTTGTAGCGTTTATCTTTTGGATTAACAGCCACAGCAGTATCACCGAGCATGGTTTCAGGACGCGTTGTGGAAACTGTCACGAAACCTTTTCCATCCTTAAGAGGATATTTAATATCCCACATAAATCCCTTTATATCTTCATGTTCCACTTCATCATTGGAGAGTGCTGTAACACAACGAGGACACCAATTAATTATCCGCTTTCCTTTATAAATAAGACCTTTTTCATAAAGACTGATGAAAACCTCTTTAACCGCTTCTGAAAGTCCTTCATCCAAAGTGAATCTCTGGCGAGTCCAGTCACAGGAACAACCGAGCTGCTTAAGTTGTTCTATAATGAGTCCACCTTTTTCTTCTTTCCATTTCCAGATTCGTTTGATGAGTTCTTCTCTGCCAACTTCATGACGTGTTTTACCCTCTTTTGCCAGTTCCTTTTCTACCATGTTCTGGGTTGCGATTCCGGCATGGTCAACTCCCGGAAGCCAGAGCGTGGGAACCCCCGTCATCCGTTTATAACGCACCATCACATCTTGAAGAGTATTATTCAGAACATGTCCCATATGCAGAATATTCGTAACATTGGGAGGAGGTATCAAAACTGTAAAAGGCTTCTTATTCTTATCTATTTTGGGTGTGAAATAACCATTATCTATCCAGTGTTTATACCATTTCTTCTCAATTTTCTGAGGCTCGTATTTTTTATTTATCTCCATTTTTCCTCTTTTTTTTTGCCACTGACTTTCACTGACTATGCACTGACTTTTTTTGCCACGAATCTACACGAATAATCACGAATTTCTTTTTTAAAAATAATTAACTTATTTTTTGTCATTCCCTCGAAAGAGGGAATCTACAATTTTATCATTCTGTGAATTCCCAATTAAATTAGAAATTACATTTTTACTTTTTGTCTGTGCTTATGTGTGGCTAAAAAATCCTTCTCTTGAATTCAAGTTTGCTGCCAAAATTAACTAAAAGACCAACTCTTATTCCTGTAGCTTTCAGGTAATTTAATAATTGAGCTTCATGTTGTGAGTTTAAAGCACTAATTGCTTTTATCTCTATAATTACTTTATCTTCTACAACAGTATCAGCACGGAAATTTCCAATTATTGTTCCTTTATAATTTACTTTAATTTCTTTTTCAGATTTGATATTTAAACCAATATTTTTTAATTCAATTATTAATGCTTTCACATATATTGATTCCAAAAAGCCTGCTCCCAATTCATCAAACACATTATAAAAACATCTTATGATTTTATCGGTTATATCGGAATATAGATATTTATTTTTCATTGTCTTAGTACCTTTTTTTGCCACCTGTCTTCGTATAACTACGCCACGGCAGGCTGACTTTCCTGACTCAACAATGACTTTTTTTTACTTTTTGTCTGTGTTAGTCAGTGGCTAAATATTCGTGTCCTTCGTGGCTCAATTTTTCTTTCACTTTTTCTATAAAATATCTATGTGAGGGAAACACTATTTTCGGACAATCGTCAAAAGTCACATAACGTGCTTCAGTAGCATCATCGCCAGCCTGAAGCTTACCTCCAATAACTTTCATTAGAAAGCCGAAAGAAATTACCTTTTCATATATGGGAGAATAATCAGGATAATAGCCAAGAAACTCAATTATTTCTCCATCCAATCCGGTTTCTTCTTTCATCTCTTCAATCGCACATTCCTCGGGATTCTGATTTATTTCGATGTATCCGCTGGGAAGTGCCCATGCACCCGGATTCGGTTCAAATTTTCGTTTGATAATAACAATTTCATTTTTATCATTTAAAATTACACACGCAGAAGCTGGAATGGGATTTTTATAAAATATCCAGCCGCATTTTTCACAATGAGGACGTAATTTATCCTCATTATCATTTTGGATGCTTAATTCGTTTCCACATCGAATACAGAAATTTATGTCTTTGTAAGATTCTTTTTTAATGCTCATTTTTTACTCTTTTTGTAACTCATAGCTTTTAACCCGTAGAATGCGAAGCTATTCAACTGGGTCTGCTTTGAGATTTTTCACAAACCAGAGGTTTATGTTACTTTACATTTATTACAATTTTTGAAATACTCTTTTCTTCTGCAATATAGATGCATTTTTCCAACAAATCAAATTCACTGATAAAATGGATTTTATTTTCGGAAACAAACATTGATAATATCTTTCCATTTATATTATTCAGCAAAACTATTTCTTTATCTGCAAACATCAGGATGACACTGCTATCAAGGCGTTTGTATTTATCAAGAGAAATTTGAAATACAGTACGTTTTTCAGTAGAATCGTCTGGACTGAAATCACATTCTTTTTCCCACAAAATATTTCCATTATCACGATTCAGGCAAAAAGCTTTTCTTTTTTTTGTGAGAACAAGCAAGCGATTTGCATCAAGCAACTCAAAATTTGAAATTTCTTCCTCAAAGGTTTTAACCCATTTAATTCTTTCTTTTTTTTTATTTAAAACCCTGAGTTCATTATTGGAAATCAGATAAATCTGCTTATAATCGAAAAAAGGTCTTTTTGTTAGTTTGAAATTTAATTTACGTTTCCAATCTATTTCTAATGAGATTTCTTGATGTGGAAAAAACTCGAGTTCATAACTCTGATTAAGAATTTCATTCAATATTTCCTGAGATTGTTCCTGTATTGTCAGAAACTTTTCCATTAATTCATTTTTTATGAATTCTGTATTTTTCTGTTTCTGAATGTACTGTTGCTCCGCAAACCAGTTTTTCCCAAAAAAGACATAAACAGCAGCCAAAATGATAATAAATCCAAAAATAATCGCAATAATTCTAACTCGCATTTTATATTTACCACTTGATAAAGCTGCGAAAAAATACTCTAAACAAAGTTGGAAAATCCATCAGCATATTTGTGTAAGAAGCATTTGCCAAAGGACAATAACACTCTTTATTTTTGATGGATTGACGCTCTTTATTCATTCTTCTTCCAAACCAGATTTTCTTAAAATCATAATTCAAATCACGCAGATTACCAATAGATTGTGCTTTGATGCAGCACGACCAAACTTCTCCATCCGGAGAAATCTGTGCGGATGCGATTCCGGCATAACAAGGAATACTCTGCGTTTTATCCCGTAATATTTTTTTTACTAAACTGTAATATTCAATGCGAAACGCTTGCGTGATTTTATTCATCCCTGTAAATTTATCGTTTTTTATCCTATGAATCAGATAATCTATAGCAGAACAATATGAAACAATGTCCGGCGTGATTTCAGCATTCATCGTATCAAGCTCATTACGATTTTCTGCAATTTCTGTAATATAAGAATCCGGTTTCATATCCATCAGAGTTTTAGAAATTGTTGTGAAATATTTCACATTAAATTTGGAAATCACAGTATGAATCCCAACTGAAAGATTTTCCAATTTCAATGCCTTTAATCTTCTAAATGTATTAACTACTTTCTCATAATTTCCCTGAATTCTTCTGAGGTTATCATGATGTTTTCCGATCGCATCGATAGAAAGATTAATGATGATTTGAGTTTTTTTACAGGAACCAGCGATTTCTTTCACCTCTTGAACGATTTTATCGGTCAAGATTCCATTTGTAGGAATATTTATTATTGCAGGTTTTGAATATTTATAGATGATTTTGCATAATTCTGCAATATCATCACGCAGGAAAGGCTCGCCACCACTGATCGTTATCCAATATGGAGATTTACCTAATTTCCTGAAAATCTCTTTATATTCGGAAATAGTAAGATTTACTGCTTCCTTCTTCCAGATATTGCAGGTTTTACATCTGGAATTGCATGTATAAAGTGCACTAATTGTGTAGTTCATTGGCAGAATTCTGGGAAATCCAAAATTCCTGAAAAGTTTGTAAACAATGATTTTCGGTATTAATTCCAACATAATTCTATCTGTGACTCAATTTTTTGGTTGAGCCGGCAATATCCCATTTAAAAGGGTTTTTCTTTTTTATTTTGAAATCGAACCAGCCAAGAAATCTGCTCCAAATCTCGATAATTGCTGTTCCAATCAGAAAGAATATTTTTTCCGGATTTCTCTTGATTTCTTTCAAAGCAAGATTTATCAGCAGACCTGAGTTTTGTGAAGAGACAGAATATTTCTGCATCTGTTTAAGCCAGAGATGTCCGGTCTCAATTCTCCGTCTTTGAATAATGAAATCTTTTAAATTTTCCGGTCCTTTATTATGAATAATTGCGTCTGGAATATATTTGAGTTTCAATCCGTTATTATGCATAATGGCTTCAATGCTGGCTTCATCAACTGCACTCTCATCTGGGATTTGTTCAAAGATTCGTCTGAAAGCTACCATCTCACCCAATTTAGGAGAGATCAGAGCCATTTCATGATGAAGATTCCAGAGAAGATTTACACAATATCCAATAAAAGATCTGGGATCATTTTCAGGTTTTGGTCTTCCTCCTGTCATGCCAATTTCCGGTTCTTTGAAAGGAAGAATTAATTTTTCAACAGTATCTTTCGCTGGAATTGTATCTCCGCTTTCAATTATTAAATAATCAGATTTTGAAGCTGCTATAAATTTATTAATTGCAGATGATTTTCCTTTTCTTTCCGGTTCAGTTATCAGTTTTATTTTTTTATTTTCAGACTCATATTTTTTTACAATATTATCAGTTCCATCAGTACAAGCACTGGAAACAACGATTATTTCTTTGATTTGAATATGATGCAATTCCTGAGAAAGCAAAGCATCGAGCAATTTTCCAATATTTGCTTCTTCATTAAATACGATGATTCCAATACTGCATTTCAGTTTCATAGATAAATTATCTCTTATTTTTTCTGGATTCTTCAGCAATCGAATTCAGAATTCCATTAATAAACTTACCGGAACTTTCCGAACAGAATTTTTTAGCAATTTCAATTGCTTCATTCATGATTACTGCCGGAGCAGTTTCAGTAAACAGCATTTCATAAGTAGCGATCCGCAGAATGCACTTATCTAATTTTGCTATTCTATCCATACTCCAGTTTAAAGAATGCTCCTGGATTTTTTTATCGATTTCTATTAGATTATTCAGC
>JAUWNO010000441.1 GCA_030612605.1 Armatimonadota bacterium | reverse complement strand
CCAAAATATTGATTCAAGAAAATAAGATGGACGAAGCATTAGAAAGATTGAAGCAGTCATACAACTTTCGCGCAGATCATGCTTATGTAAATTTTCTTTTGGGCTACCTTTATCATGAAAAAGAAATGAAAGAAGAAGCTATTAAGCACTTCGAGGCTTTTCTCCAGCTTGTGCCGAATGCTCCTCAAGCTAAAGACGTGAAGAAGCTCTTGGAAAGCATAAAAAAAGATTAGTCCAAATCCATTTGACGATGCGCATTCTTGAATAAGATAATGATTAAAATCTTGGTAAATGAGCACAGTCAATCTGTACCTGCTAATACGACCGTTCGTAAGGCGAGTATCTTCTGGGTTCGTTCGGGCCGTTCCCGCAGGAGATGTACGAGAAGGCCAACGAGCAACTGCCAAATAACTATATGAAAGGAGGCTGAATTGAATTTTAAAGGTCGAGATGTCATTTCTGTTAGAGATTTCAGTAAATCTGATTTGATTTATATTCTTAAGATTGCCAAAGAAATGGAGAAAGAAAAACCAAAACTGCTCGATGGTAAGATACTGGCCGCGTTGTTTTTTGAGCCTTCGACGAGAACGAGATTGAGCTTTGAGAGTGCGATGTTCAGGCTTGGCGGTAAAGTTTTGGGGTTTTCAGATGAAAAAGTTACTTCTGTAAAAAAAGGGGAGACAGTTTGGGATACGATAAAGATGGCTGAACGGTATAGTGATGTTATTGTTATCAGGAGTCCGGTTGAAGGATCAGCAAGATTGGCGGCTGAAGCTGCTTCTATCCCTGTTATTAATGGAGGCGATGGGGCAAACCAACATCCCACCCAAATGCTCCTCGATTTATACACAATTCAAAAGACAAAGAAAAAGATTGAGGGCTTAAAAATCGGGTTTTTAGGAGACTTGAAATACGGAAGGACGGTTCATAGCTTGGCGATAGCATTAAGTTTTTGGAAGGTGGAGATGTGTTTTATTGCTCCTGATGCGTTGCAGATGCCAGAACATTATATTAAAGAGCTTAGGGAAAAAGGAATTAAATGCCATAAAACCAGCGATGTATTTGAGGTCAGTCCAAAACTGGATATACTTTATGTCACGAGAATCCAGCAGGAAAGATTTCCCGATCCATTAGAATACGAAAAATACAAGAATGCCTACAGGTTGGATATAACTCTGTTGGATCATATAAAAAAGGAACTGAAGATTATGCATCCGTTACCCAGGGTGGGGGAGATAAATGCTGAATTGGATGATACCGAGCACGCCATCTATTTTGAGCAGGCAGCCAACGGAGTGGCTGTTAGGAAAGCATTGTTGGCTTTAGTGCTGGGCAAGGAGAAGTAAAATGAAAGAGAGAAGGATTCCTGCTATAAAGGACGGTACAGTCATAGACCATATACCGAGCAGAGATACTTTCAGGATAATTAGGATATTAAACCCTCAAGAATTCAAGTATCCGATAAATTTGGCCTTAAATTTGGACAGCAAGAAAATGGACAGTAAAGGCGTAATCAAGATTAATAGCAGGTTTTTAACCCAGAGTGAAGTCAATAAAATCGCCATTCTTGCTCCTAACGCCACCGTAAGTATTATAAAAAACTACAAGGTTATGGAAAAAATACAAGTAAAACTACCTGAAGAATTAGTAGGTGTATTAAACTGTACAAATCCTGTTTGTATAACAAGCAAAGAAATAGTCATATCAAAATTCAAAGTTCTTAGAGAAGAACCTCTTGAGGTTAAATGCCATTACTGTGAAAGAGTCTATGGAAAGGATGAAGTGGAGATAAAAAGATAATGAAATTGAATCTCTTTAACTTCCTAGAGTGGCCACCATAGAACGTAAATCACTCTCATTTTAATTCGGGGACAGGATACTAAGTTACTTGGTTCCAGTTTTTTCTTTAATTGCGACGTATAGATCTGATTCGGGATTCTCTTTTCTTAGGCTTCGTTCATCATGATATTCAATATCATCGATTATTTTTGCTGGTTCGTATTTTGAATTCGGCAACCACGCAGTAAATGCGTATTTTTTTATGCTGGCAATCGCTTCGCCCCAGGCAAACCTGCTTCTTATCTTCTGTATTTTTGCTTAGACGTAAGGATTTTTTTAAAAGCTTTTATTGCTCCTGGATGGAATTGTTTCCCCGCTCCTTTTTCTAATTGCTCAAAGGCCTGCCAGGGTTGCATTCCTGCCCGATAAGGCCTGTCTGTTATCATGGCATCAAAGGCATCAGCAACAGCTATTATAGCTGCTCCCAG
>JAUWNO010000120.1 GCA_030612605.1 Armatimonadota bacterium | reverse complement strand
AGAGGAAAACAGTAGCATTGATGTAAACTGATTGAAAATGATGAAGACTGATAAAAATATTTTTTTTAAAATTATCAGTTTAAATCAATGTCATCTGCCTTCATCAATGAATTTCAGTATATTTCAGTTTCTTCAGTATATTTCAATGAAAAGAATTTAGTGAAATTAATGATATTCGTGGATAAAAAATAAAAAAGGAATCATTCGATTTTAACAGATTAAAAATTGATGAAGACTGATTAATAATTTAATCAACTTTCAATTTATCAGTTTACATCAATAAAATCAGTTTACATCAATGATAAAAGGAGGTTCTATGGTTGGAATTATCGGATATGGTTCGTACATTCCAAAATTCCGGATTAAAGCTGAGCAGATCGCCCATCAATGGGGAAAAGATGCAAAAGCTATCAAGCGAGGATTAATGCTGCAGGAAAAATCTGTTCCGGGTTTGGATGAAGATACGATCACAATTTCAGTAGCAGCAGCAAAAAAAGCTTTGAAAAGATGTGATATCGATCCCAAAGAAATTGGTGCACTTTATATCGGTTCCGAATCGCATCCTTATGCAGTGAAACCATCCGGAGCTACTGTCGGAGAAGCTCTTGGCATTGTTCCTGATTTTCATACTGCAGATTTAGAATTTGCGTGTAAAGCAGGTTCGGAAGGGATGTTCATTGCTCAAGCTTTAGTTAAGGCTGGAGAAATGAAATATGCGATGGCGATAGGAGCAGACACATCTCAAGGTGCTCCTGCTGATGCGCTCGAATTTTCTGCTTCTGCCGGAGGTTCAGCATTTATCTTTGGAAATGAAAATATTCTTGCCGAGCTTTTATTCACTCACTCCTACACAACTGATACACCTGATTTCTGGAGAAGGGAAGGAGCGTTCTATCCTCATCATGGAGGAAGATTTACAGGTGAACCTGCATATTTCAAACATGTACAGGGAGCTGCCAAAGCAATTCTGAAAAAGAGCGGATACAAACCTTCAGATTTCAAATATGCAATTTTCCACATGCCGAATGGAAAATTTCCCTTAACTGTTGGGAAAAAACTCGGTTTCACAGATGAACAGATGGAACCCGGTTGGGTTGTGAATTTAATGGGAAATACCTATTCAGGTTCTTCTCCCACCGGTCTTTCTGCAACTCTGGATGTTGCAAAACCAGGTGATCTGATCTTTATGGTTTCATTCGGTTCAGGTGCAGGAAGCGATGCTTTCATTTTCAAAGCTACAGACAAGATTGTTAAAGTTCAAGATAATGCTGAAAAAGTTAGAGAAATGCTCGCTGATGATCCAATCTATCTGGATTATGGGCAGTATGCAAAATTCCGTGAAAAAATCATTATGAACGAATAATACAACCACCAAGACACAAAGGAAGACACAAAATGGATTCTTTTTTCTTTGCGTCTTTGCGGTGGAAATTCAAATAATGTGAAAAGCAAAGCACAAAGACACTAAGTTGTTTTTTAATTAAAAAATAATTGAGTTATTTCCTTTGTGTTTTCGAGACTTTGTGGTAAAAAATTTAGGAGGAAAATAGATGAGAGATGTTTATGTAATTGGTTGCGGAATGACAAAATTTGGTGAGATATGGGAATCTTCTTTCCGGGATTTATTTGTAGAAGCCGGCTTAAAAGCAATAAAAGATGCAGGAGTTGACCATCTTGATTCGATGTATGTTGGCACGATGACATCCGGTCTTTTTATTGGACAAGAACACGTTGGAGCTTTGATGGCAGATTATCTGGGAATGGCACCCATTCCTGCAGTTCGAGTTGAATCAGCTTGTTGTTCCGGAGGATTGGCAGTTAGAATGGGATTTCTCGATATAGCGTCCGGAAATTCCGATATCGTGCTTGCGGGTGGAGTGGAAAAAATGAATGATGGTGCAGATGTAACTTTTGCTCTTTCAACTGCTGCAGACCAGGAATACGAATGTTATCATGGAGTAACCTTCCCCGGACTTTATGCAATGATTGCACGCGCTCATATGCATAGATATGGGACAACAAGAAATCAACTTGCTCAGGTTGCAGTGAAAAATCATTTCAATGGTTCGATGAACCCAAATGCTCAATTCCCCCGAAAAGTCACTCTTGAACAAGTTAAAAGCTCTGTTTTGGTTGCTGATCCTTTAACAGTTCTGGATAGCTCTCCTGTCTCAGATGGTGGAGCTTGTGTAATTTTGGCTTCGGAAGAAGTTGCTAAAAAGCTTCAAAAACCTATGATCAAAATTATAGGTTCCGGCGTTGCAACTGATTCTTTAGCTTTAGACCAGCGAGAAGACATAACTGCCTTAAATGCTGTAAAAGTATCTGCTGAACGCGCCTTTAAAATGGCAGGATTAAAGCCATCTGATATCGATCTGGCAGAAGTTCACGATTGTTTTACTATCGCAGAAATCTGCATTTTGGAAGAGCTCGGTTTTGCTGAAAGAGGAAAAGGTGGGCTTTTCACTGAACAAGGTCACACAGCATTAACCGGCAAAATACCGATCAATACATCAGGTGGATTGAAATCCAAAGGTCATCCTGTAGGAGCTACAGGAGCTGCTCAAGTTGTTGAAATCTTTGAACAGTTAACAGGAAAATCCGGAGAAAGACAAATCAAGAATGCAAAGATCGGTTTAGCTCAAAATATGGGTGGATCCGGTGCTTCTTCTGTTACTCACATATTTTCATTGATGTAAACAGATTGGTCATTGATGCATACAGATAATTATTGATGGAAACTGATGAATACAGAAGTAATTTTATATAGCAAAGATGTAGATCAATGAATATTATTGATCAAATATAGGTAAAAGCAATGGAAAAATATCTTCATGAAGATTTGACGGAAAAGATCATCGGCTTGTGTATGGATGTTCATAATACAATTGGACCGGGATTTCCTGAAAAAATATATCACAATGCCTTAAAAATACTTTTCCCCAAGAATGATTTTGATATCGAATCAGAAAAAGAATTCAAAGTGATTTATCTTAATG
Source organism: Armatimonadota bacterium (assembly GCA_030612605.1). Classification (GTDB taxonomy): domain Bacteria; phylum Cloacimonadota; class Cloacimonadia; order Cloacimonadales; family TCS61; genus JABMPU01. Next base: position 3,608 of record JAUWNO010000120.1, on the reverse strand, counting down.
AGCTAGTTGGTAAATTCAGAGTCGATTTTGTCATTAATAAAAAAGTTTTGTTAGAGATAAAAGCGGTAACCGGAACTTTACCTGGTGTTTTTAAAGCTCAAGTCATATCATATCTAAAAGCATCCGGTTTAGAAGTGGGAGTCTTAGTTAATTTTGGAAATGATAAATTAAACTTCAAAAGACTTGCCAGATATAAAAATTTTAAGAAATAAATCATTGATTCAAACTGATGAAATCAATTAAATTGATAGATTTAATAGAAATATATTTTATCTGTCTTCATCAATGTTCATCTGTTTACATCAATGATTAGGAGGATAAATGCCGTCACCAAGATATAGAAGAGAAATGCCGCAAAGATACAGGTTGGAAGCGGGAAAATGCAAAGGTTGTGGAAAGATTTTTTTCCCACCAAGATTGATCTGTAACAAATGTGGTTCACAAGAATTTGAACAAGTTGTTTTACCTGAAAACGGTAAAATCGTTACATTCACGATCATTCGAGTTGCTCCCGCACAATTTGAAGCAGAAGTTCCTTATGCAATAGCAATTGTGGAACTTGAAAATGGTGTGAGAATAACAACTCAAGTTGTGGATTGTGATCCTGAAAAATTAGATATTGGAAACGAAGTTAAACTTGTTTTCAGGAAAATCCAGAAAGAGGGAAAAACAGGAATTCTTCTTTATGGATATAAAGCTGTATTAGTCTAATCAATTTTTATTTACAGGAAACCTGATAAAAAATATAGAGGTAATTAGACGCTAAATTTATGGAGGTTTGATATCAAATGATATCAGAAAAGGATAAGCTAACTATATTAAAATACTCAAAAAAATACAAGCTCGGAAAAGTAATTCTATTTGGTTCTTCCAAAGAGGATGAAAATGCAAATGACATCGATATTGGCATCAAAGGAATAATACCTGAAAAATTTTTTGATTTTTGTTGGGAAGTTTATCGGGATCTCTCGAAACCTGTCGATATTATCGACCTAAGTAAAGACAATCTCTTTAATCGTCTTATTGAAAAAGATGGGATAGTGTTATATGGTTAGTATTAAAGATAAAATTGATGCTGAATTGGAAAATATCACATTAGTATTGAAAGAGATAGAAAAAGTAAAAGATCAAACATATAAAGAATTAGTCGTTATTGTTGGGATGGGAGCTTTTCTTCAGGATATCTACCTTGGCATGGAGAATATTTTAAAGCAATTATTAAAAAAGATAAATATTCAAATACCAAATACTCCAACCTGGCATAAAGATTTATTGAATCTTTCTATAGAAAACGAATTTATTTCGAAGGAAACTGCAAACAGAATTGGTAAATATCTATTCTTCCGTCATTTTTTCACACACGCTTATGGATTTCAATTAGATAAAGCAAAACTAAAACCCTTAATAAATAATATCCCAAAAATATTTTCTGATTTCAAAAGAGAAATTGATAATTTTTTATCAAAGTTGGATGAAAATATTCCTTAAAAAATTTCACAGGAAAAATCTATGTATAAAATCGAATCCAAAGTAAATACGAACAGCCAGTCTTTCAAAGAGAACACAAAATCTATGGAAGAAGCTGTTAAGAAGTTGAAGAATCGTCTTTCTCTGGTCAGAAAAGGCGGTCCTGATTATATGCACGAAAAACATAAAAAACGGGGTAAACTTTTCGTACGAGATCGGTTACAACTGCTTTTAGATACTGATACACCATTTCTGGAATTAAGTTCTTTAGCTGCCTGGGATATGTATGAAAACCAGCATCCATCTGCAGCAATAATTACAGGTATCGGAGTGGTGAAAAACCGTGAAGTTATGGTAATTGCTCACGATGCAACAGTTAAGGGAGGAACCTATATTCCCGAAACAATTAAAAAACATCTTCGGGCACAGGAAATTGCCTTAGAAAATAGACTTCCCTGTATTTATCTTGTAGATTCTGGTGGAATTTTCTTACCGTTACAGGTCGGAACATTTCCTGATAAAGAACATTTTGGCAGGATTTTTTATAATCAAGCCCGGATGTCTGCAAAAAATATTCCCCAGATTTCTGTTGTAGTCGGATTCTGCACTGCTGGTGGAGCATACCAACCTGCAATGAGCGATGAAGTTGTGATCGTAAAAGGTCCAGGAACAATTTATATTGGAGGACCACCTCTCGTTAAAGCCGCAACAGGAGAAGTTGTAACAGAAGAGGAACTTGGTGGAGCGGATGTTCATTGCCGAATTTCCGGAGTTGCAGACCATTATGCAGAAAGCGATGAGCAGGCAATTGAAATCACTCGCAATATTGTTGAAAATATTACATCTCCCCAAAAACATCCTTTGGAACGATTTCAACCTGAAAAACCTGCTTATGACCCAAAAGAATTGTATGGAATAATCCCAAAAGATCTAAAAAAATCTTTCGATATGAGAGAGGTTATTGCCCGAATTGTTGATGGCAGCGAATTCCACGAATTCAAAGAACTTTATGGCCAGACATTGATTTGTGGTTTTGCGAGAATTATGGGTTACCAGATTGGAATCCTGGCAAATAATGGAGTTCTGTTTTCAGAATCCTCTCAAAAAGGTGCTCATTTTGTTTCTTTATGTTCAGTAAGAAAAATCCCGATATTATTCCTGCAAAATATTACAGGTTTTATAGTTGGAAAAAGGTACGAGCATCAAGGAATTGCCAAAGACGGAGCTAAATTAGTTCATGCTGTTGCCAATGCGCAAGTTCCAAAATTTACGATCATTGTCGGTGGTTCCTACGGAGCAGGAAACTACGGTATGTGTGGTCGTGCTTACGGTCCCAGACTTCTCTGGATGTGGCCTACTTCCAAAATTTGCGTTATGGGAGGTGAGCAGGCTGCTGGAGTATTGACAGATGTTAAAGTCAGAGCTTTAACAAGGCAAGGCAAGAAACTTACCAAAGCTGAGATCGAAGAGATCAGGAAACCGATCCTCGAAAAATACGAAAATGAATCCAGTGTATATTTTTCAACTGCAAGATTGTGGGATGACGGAATAATAGATCCTCTTGATACAAGAAATATTCTTGGATTGGCTATTTCAATGTCGCTCAATGCACCCATTCCTGATCATAAGTTTGGTGTGTTCCGAATGTGATCATTGATGAATACAGAAAAAATTGATGTAAACTGATAGTTTTGAGGTAAACAGAGGTCATCGATGAAAACTGAAACATTTATAAAAACTGAGAAAACAGAGGAAAACAGAGAGACGAAGAATGAAGAAATATCTTTATAGTGAGTTAACCGAGAAAATTATCGGTTTATGTCTCGAAGTTCACAATTCTCTTGGTCCCGGATTTCCTGAAAAAGTATATCATAAAGCTCTTGAATTAGTGTTTTCTAAAAATATTTTTGAATATGATTCAGAAAAAGAATTTAATGTAATGTTTCTTAATAAATTAGTAGGAAGATTCAGAGTAGATTTCGTTGTAAATAAAAAAGTTGTTGTAGAAATAAAAGCAATAACAGGAGATTTTCCGGAAGTTTTCAAAGCACAAGTAATTTCTTACTTAAAAGCTTCCGAACTGGAAGTTGGGATTCTAGTTGATTTTGGAAATGATAAACTTAATGTTAAAAGACTTGCCA
>JAUWNO010000051.1 GCA_030612605.1 Armatimonadota bacterium | reverse complement strand
GGTTTCACAATTATTCAAACTTTAGCAGTTGCGATTTCCGCAGGGATTTTCGGTCAGTTTGGAGATTTGTTTGAATCTATGCTCAAACGTGATGTTGGCATCAAAGATAGCTCTACAATTATTCCAGGTCACGGTGGTATTTTAGATCGATTTGATAGTTTATTGTTAGCTGCTCCGGCATTTTATTTATTATTGAGTTTCATTCATTAGGATAATATTATGACGGAAAGAATAAATCAAAATTCATCCAATAATCTTATGGATGTTAGTTCTGAAGATTTGAACAAAATTATTTTGGTTACTGGCGGAGCAGGCTTTATCGGTTCAAATTTTATTCGGTATTTGATGGGTAAATATCCAAAGTATAAGATTATAAATTTTGATAAACTCACTTACGCTGGAAATTTGAACAATCTCAGTTCAATCGAAGAAAATCCAAATTATGTTTTTGTGAAGGGAGATGTTGCAGATAATAGGGATGTGAAAAACGTTTTTGAAGAGTTTAATCCGAATTATATTATTCATTTTGCTGCTGAATCTCACGTTGACAGAAGTATTCTGAATCCCGATATTTTTCTGAAAACCAATGTTTTGGGAACTCAAATCCTTCTCAATCATGCGAGGGAAAACAAGATGGAAAAATTCGTGCAAATTTCCACTGATGAAGTTTATGGTTCTCTCGAAATCCCGATTTCCTGTGATGAAAATGGGAAAATTGCTCCAAATAATCCGTATGCTGCCAGCAAAGCTTCTGCGGATTTGTTGATTCGAGTTGCACATCAAACTTTTGGTCAATTTGTGAATATTATTCGCTGCTGCAATAATTATGGCTCCTTTCAATTCCCAGAGAAATTTATACCAATCATTATCTGGAATACTCTTAAAAACACAGAAATTCCAATATATGGAGATGGCAAGAATATTCGAGATTGGATTCATGTGGATGACCATTGTAAAGCTATCGACCTGGTTTTGCATAAAGGAAAATCCGGTGAGATTTATAATGTAGGTGCAAATAATGAATGGCAAAATATTAAATTAGTTGAATTCATTCTGGATGAGCTAAATGCATCTAAAAACTTGATAAAATTTGTTGAGGACCGCAAGGGTCATGACTTTCGTTATTCTATAGATTCCTCTAAAATTAAGAAAGAATTAGGTTGGAAAAGTACAATCGATTTTGAGGATGGACTCAAGCAAACGATCAATTGGTACAAAAGCCATCTTGATTGGCTGGAAGAAATCCAATCCGGTGAATATTTGGATTATTATGATAAAATTTACAAAGATAGATTGCTGGAGATTTCTTAGATGAAAAATGTTTTTACTGTTATAGTTTTGATTGTTTTAGTTTGCAGTTGTTCATATCATCAAGAACTGAAAGATGATTTCATTTATGAAGAACCTGAGCTGAAAGAAGTTCAGTATTTTTATGTGAACGAAGATTCATTAAATCGGATTATTCTGCAAAAAGAGATTCAAATTGATTCCCTATTATCAGTTATTGAACGGATGAATTTCACAAAAGATTCTCTTTCACAAGCTTTGGAGATTTCCAATAATCGTGTTGCAGTAAATTTGGATTTTCAAATACCAGATTCCATAGTTTTTGCTGGAAGAATTTTTGATCTTACCAATGAAAGGATTTATAATAAATTTGAAAAAATCTATAAACAGGAATTAAAATCTGCACATAAATTTATTCCGAGAAGCGGGAAATATTTCGCAATTTTCGATTCTATTTTTGCAAAACATAATATTCCAATCGATACAAAATATCTTGCAATTGCTGAAAGCAGATTGAGCTGCCTGGCACATTCTCGTGTAGGAGCTGATGGCATCTGGCAATTTATGCCAAAAACCGCTAAAGGATTTGGCTTAAAGATAAATTCCTTCATTGATGAACGCCGGGATGTTTTCAAATCAACCGAAGCTGCAGCTAAGTTTTTGCAGAATAACTATGATTTCTTATCTCAAAGAGGAGCAGAAGACTGGCTTTTAGCTATGAGTGCGTATAATGCCGGAGCAGGAAATATTACGAAGGTGATGCGCAAACAGGGTGGTAAGGATTTTTTCCATCTGATCATGCAATCTGATGAAAGCCATAATTTTGTTTGGAGAGCTGTTGCTTCGAAACTTATAATGGAAAATGAAGAAGAGATTTTCGGTAAGAAATTTGAAAGAGAAAAACCACTTTTAGAGCAGGTTCGTCTGGAAAAAATTAAGCTGAACGGTCATTACAAAATTGATGATTGGTCAAAAGCACAGGGAACTTTTGTTGGTATAATCTGGGAATATAATCCTTGGATTAAGATCTATCAGAGAAACAGGAAGAAATATTCTGCCATAAATAATGTGGTTCTTCCACCCGGAGAATACACGATTCTTCTTCCAAAAAATTGTGAAAAAAATGACTCTCAAGTAGCAATTATAGAAAAACAATTTCTCAATAAAAATGCCGGTTATTTTACTCATCATATCGTGAAAAAAGGTGATACACTTTACGATATTGCTGTGAAATATAAAACTACAGTTTCCAAAATTAAAATGCTGAATGGTCTGACCTCGAATATTATCAGACCGGTGCAAAAGCTGAAATTATACGGTTCAACAAAAAGTAAATCCGGTTTTTATATTGTTAAGAAAGGTGATTATGTTGCTGCAATTGCCCGTAAACTCGGCACTTCTTCTCGACACCTGATTCAAAGGAACAATCTTAAAAATAAAAACGGGATTGTAATGATCTATCCAGGCCAGAAATTATATTATTAATGAAAATAGAAATTCGAAAAATGCAAATCAGAGACCTTCCAAAAGTTTTGGGAATTGAAGAAGAGTTGTTTTCCGAACCCTGGTCAGTAAAGATGTTTATCGAAAAAATTATTAATCATAAAGCTTTTATTATGATGAAATCTGATGAGCAAGAAATAATCGGTTTTATTTGCGGTTGGAAAATTAATAATGAATTTGAAATTACAAATCTTGGAATTAAAAAGCAATTTCAGAGACAGGGTTTTGGCAAGATTCTGGTAGAACATATTTTCAAAGAAATGAAGAAAGACGATTGCAAAGTTTTTTCCCTGGAAGTTCGGGAAAACAATTTTGCAGCTCAAAAACTTTATGAAAAACTCGGTTTTAAAGTTATTGGAATTCGAGAAGGATATTATCATAATCCTAAAGAAAACGCAGTTGTGATGAGACTTCGGTTGACAGAAAATAATTCTATTTATGATTACTAATAGGACCGAAAGCCACTTGACACCACTTACTCCTTCCGAAGCTTCCGCTTCGGAAACTAAAGAGAAGCAGAAGCTTCTGGAGTTAGCGCCTTCCGAACTGAAAAGTTCGGAAGGAGAAAATCAATATATCAGGAATTTAATGCACTCATTAGTAACTTTGATTAAAAAAAGAGTAGAAAAATGAAAAAAAGTTTATTCATTACATTTGAGGGAATTGAAGGTTGCGGCAAATCCACCCAAGCTGAAATGTTGAAGGAATATCTTGAGAATCTTGGAAAAAAAGTTTTATTAACCAGAGAGCCTGGTGGACCCAAAATATCTGAAGATATACGGGATATTCTCTTGGACACAAATAATCATGAGATGCTGCCGGAAACAGAAATGCTTTTATATATGGCAAGCCGCAGCCAGCATACAGGAGAATGGATAATTCCAGCACTTGAGAAAGGAACCTTTGTAATTTCGGACAGGTATTATGATTCCACGATTGCGTATCAGGGAGCTGCTCGAAAAATCGATAGAAACATCATTGACACAATAACCAAATATGCTACTTTTGGCTTGGTTCCGGATTTGACTTATCTCATCGATATGCAGGCAGAAATCGGATTATCAAGAATTTCCCAAACTGATGCTGATAGGTTAGAACGTGAATCTCTGGAATTTCATGAAAAAGTCAGGAAAGGTTTTTTGGAAATTGCGGAAATAGAAAAAGAACGTTATATTGTTGTAGATGGATATAAAAGCATTGAGGAAATTCATAAATTTATTGTTGGAAAATTTATTGATTTTCAACATGTAGAACTTTCCTGAACTTTTTAAAATGTCATTCTCGAGAAATCGGGAATCTAAGATAAGTTTCGGAGAGCTGATGTAGGTGATGCTTATGATTTTATAAAATGCATTTCGCATAATTGAGTCGAATACTCAATAATTTTTAGAAAATTTTTTCTAAAAAAAAACAAAAAAGGAGGTTTATCATGTTTCCTAAAAACATAAAGTCAATTTTAATCATAACAATAATTATTATTATGAGTATTTTTTCTGTAATGTTGTATGCAAATTGCGATATGTTCGCTATGATTTCTCATAAAGGCCACTACATTTCGTGGGGAAATTCCAATTCGGGTTCTTATAACGATCCTTATGACTATTTCAATTTTCTAAGATCCCGATCTACAGATATTGGTTCAAAACCAAATCCAGATGGATACGGATTAGTTTATTTCCCTGAAGACGGTTATTTTAATTCAAACACGCAATCTTGGTATCTAACAGGCTTTGATAGTTATTATTATCATGGTGATACTTATAATCAGTCACATCCTTATAATGAACCACTTAATAATGCTGAAGATTGGATTATGGACGATGATACAGAAGCTTCTATTGTTTATGGTCACGCAAGGAACACAGATGGAAACACTGGTTCGGGCAGTCATCCATTCTTTTTCGAACAAGATGGAAATCATTATGTTTTTATGCATAATGGCACTATAGACCCCTATTTTAAGAGTCACATTTATGTTTACTTGAATAATCTGCAAATTAATGGAACACCTTGGCTTACATTGCATCCTTTCAATAGTGATGGCAATATTGATAGTGAATTATATTTCCATTACATAATGACATATATACTTGAATATGATGATGTTGTTGAAGGATTATATAATGCGTTGAATGAACATGATTTCATTTATCAAGCAGGATATACTTACGACGTAAGAACATCTCTCTATAATGATTCATATGAAGCAAATTTCATACTCTCAGATGGTGAATCTATTTTCGCTTTTAGAAATACAGAACTTATAGACACAAATCATTGTCTTGGTTTCTTTGATTCTGGTTCTTTTGTAGGTTTAACAACATTAAATCATAATAATTATGATATAGAAATCCAGCAATATGAGCTAGCAGTCTTCACTCCCTATGGACAACCTGAAAATGATAATACTTCTTTCCCCTTTAATCCTTCAAGAATCTATAACTTTCTTAAACCGTGGACTGGTTTTCCGGACATAGTGTTTTTAAAAGGTGATGTTACATCAGATATTAACTATTACTATCCCCCAATTTTTCCAACTCCAGGTGTGTGGTTTACAGATGATGTTGTTATATCTTCTAATATTGAAATAGCTTCCAATGTGCAAGTAGCTATGGCTGGACATGTTAATATAGATATAAACGCTAAACTAACAATAAACAACAATGCCAGTCTTAATTTGAACCACGCCTCTACAATAAATATTGATGGTGGCGAACTCTTCCTCGACTGGGGCAGCACTATCACAGGCGCAACACCAACAACTTATGGAGCCACTCCTCCAGGACAACCTGCAGGTGGTGAAGAGGTTGTCCCAGGCGACCGCATCATCGCTCAAAATGGTGGGATAATAACAACAGATAATCCAGATGAATTACAACCTGAGGATCCTGAAGTAATAATCTCCTCCAGTTCCGGAGAAAGATGGGATGGAATTTTTATCAGGAATCCGGATGATTTGGATGATTTTTGGTTTGTGAACTGTGACATCTCCGGAATTCGTAAACTCTCGATAGAAAATACAGGTTTAAGTGCAAGAAATACAGCTAACTTAAAACTGTATCAAACAGATTTTCACGATGCAGGACAAATTATTGCACGAGATGAACACACATTGTCAATCATTGGAGAAAATAGTACAACTCGATGTAATATCCGAAATAACCATGCAACTCCAATTGTAGTTTATGATTCTCCTGTTTATATTGATTGGACTTCAATTGAAGATAATGGTTATGATGAAGTTACCGGAGAATTGCTTAGTTCCTATTGTGACGGAATGGCTTTGAGTTATACTACCAGTGCCGGATCAGAAGTAACAAATACTTTAATAGAAGGCAACACAGGATGCGGTATGAGAACATATGGGCAGGATGTCAATGTTGAAAATGATACTATACGCTATAATGAGAAGCATGGTATATATGCTGCAATTGGAACATTTAATGATTTGCAAGGAACTACAATTCAAAATAATGTATATGCAGAATATGTAAGTGTACAGAACTCTTACGACTGGGCAGATGAAGGAAACACTATCGAAGATGATACAGTTGATCCTTCTTATTATTATGACCAGTATATTCTAATGGCATATAGGTGGGATAGAATAGATTATTCAATAGATGTAACCGGTAATACGATTCCACATGCAGATACAACACGCTTCTATCCGTATTTCATTGCATATGAATTTGATGATGGTGAAATACCCCCTGAAAAAGAAATGCTCTATTCTGCTCTCGATGAAATGGAAAATGGAAATTATGAAAATGCCGATCTGATCTTCCAGCAAATCATATCAGATTATCCTGATACTTACGAAGCTTCCACTTCCATAAGAGGATTGTTATTGATTGAAAACTATACCGATAAAGATTATGCTGTTCTTCGTTCTTACATAGACGATATTCAGGTAAGTGAAGAAACTTCTTTATACAAAGCAAAAGAAGATGTGAAAACAAAATCTTATATGAAAGAAGGGGATTATGTAACTGTTATTAGTAGACTCGAACCAATCATCAATAATCCACCTTCTAATGAAGAATTAATTTATGCAATGATAGATCAAGGATATAGTTACTTGCAGCTCGAAGAAGCAGGTTCAAGGGATATTCCGGCTGTTTGTTCCGTCAAACCCCGTTCTTTTGACGAATATCAGAAAATTGTTCAAGAACTTGAAAATGAATTATTGTTCTTTACTCAACCGGAAAACCAAGAACAAGTTATTCCAACAAGTTTAATTACCTTACATGGTAATTATCCCAACCCGTTTAACCCTACCACCACAATATCTTTTAGTCTCGCAAATGATACAGATGTCAAAATCTCTGTTTATAACATCAAGGGGCAAAAAGTTAAAACTCTTATCAGCGATCATTATTCAAAAGGTGCTCATTCTATCATTTGGAACGGTAAAGACAGCAATGACAAAAAAGTTGCATCAGGTTTGTATTTCTATAAATTGTCATCCGGTAAAGAAACTCAGGTGAAAAAAATGTTGCTTCTCAAATAACCTTTTGCTTTCTTTGTCTCATCCTTTTAGCCCCTCTCTTGTTTTGAAGAGAGGGGTTGGGGGTGAGTTCAGGTGAGGTGGTAATATATGAAAATAATTCTTTTCTTTTTAATCTTTAGTCTTTTTGCTTTTAATCTTTCCTCAATAGAAGTCGAAGGTCATCTTATTGAAGATACAATCTGGTCTCCTGATAACAATCCCTATCTCGTAGTCGATGATGTTTATGTAGATGATGATATAACACTTACCATTCTTCCTGGAACTATTGTAAAATTTAATTCGGCTCGCTTAACAAGTTATCAGGATATGGATAATTTTGTATATTACAATGGTGCTAATATTGCCAAAATGATACAGGTTGATGGTAGATTAATTGCTAATGGAACAGAAGAAGAACCTATTACTTTCACAAGAATTCAAGATACACTTTATTATCATTGGGGAATTATTTATCTTCGTGAAGATGCTGATTTATGCAGTTTTAAATACTGCCATTTTGAATATTCGGCTTATTTACTTATTGTTCTCGGTATAATTCCAAGTGGTGCTGTTAGTATGTATAATGATGAAGCAATAATCGAGCATTGTGATTTTGTAGATAATTTTACTGGTGTTTATATTCGACGGTATCCGCAAAAAGTTATTATTCAAAATAGCACTTTTCTTAATATAGATAATATTTCACCTACTTATCCAGGTTATCATGTGAATGGAAGTATAGAAATTGGTGCAGGTGAAATAAATGAATCAGATATAGTACTCATAGCAGGCAATGAATTTATTAATTCAAATAATTCATATTTTAATTTGGATATATTCGATGCTCCTGCTTATGTAATTGATAATCAGTTTTCTGTTGGTGGTTTTCGTGCAGCAATGGACTCGGAAACGGCATCATATATTTATAATAACAATTTTACTAATTGTACAGAAGGGTTAAGAGGTGGTTATCCAAACGATTCACTTTATATCAGAAAGAACAATTTTTTCGACGGATATGATGGTATTAATATAAATTATGCTTATGTAGAAATAAGCGATAATTATTTTGAAGGGTGTGATTTAGATGCAGGACTACAATGTTCCGGAAAAGTGTTTAATAATATAATAAATGATGGTAATGTTCGAACATCCGGTTATCTTGAGGTATATAACAATATTGGATTTGCTGGCGAAGATGGAATCATTGTAACCTATAGAAATGAGATGTGCAATAATAATTTATCAATACAAAATCAATATGCATTTGATGGAGCTTTCTCGAGTTTTTTTAATAATTGCATATTTATTGCAAATGAGGAGATTTCGAATAACGGAGTATCAGGCAACCCTATTTTCCGCAACTGTATATTGGATTTCGAACTACCACCTGAATGCATTGATGGTGGCGGTAATATCTGGGTGGATTCTTTGCAGGCACAAACACTTTTTGAAGATATCCAGAATGGAGATTTCCATCTTATCGAAGGCAGTCTGGCAATAGATGCCGGATTCGATACAACTGGTTATTACTATCCATTTGATATGGACTACAATCACAGAGTCTGGGATGGAGACGGTAACGGAAGTACAATAATCGATATCGGACCTTATGAGTATGGAGCAACTTCTTTTGGTGGTATTGAGGGTTACACCTTTAATCCAATAACAGGAGAACCTGTAGATTATGTGCTGTTAAAAATAAATAACGAACCAGGTGAGTTCACTTTCTCAGACAGCATCGGTAATTTTGAATACAAACTACCTGCAGGAATTTATGATGTTTATGCAGAGCGAGTGTTTTATGAAGATGTAATTGAATATCAAATAGAAGTATTTGATGGGCAGTTCACTCAGGTACTAATTCCAATGACAGAAACAGTGGATGTTGAAAATGTTCAATATTCAATATACAATTTTCAATTGAGAAACTATCCTAACCCATTTAATCCGGAAACTACGATTTATTTTGAAACCACGAATTTACACGAATTACCACGAATTGAAATCTACAATTTGAAGGGGCAGAAAATAAAAACTTTGGATTTGGAGTTGGCGAGTCCCTCGCCGTATTATGCCGACGGAGTCGGCTACTCCATAATGTGGAACGGAACTGATAACAACAATAAATCAGTTGCATCAGGAATTTACTTATACAAGATTTCTGCTGGCAAATCATCATCAATGAAAAAAATGTTGCTACTCAAATAACCTTTTAATTTTTTTGTCTCATTCAGGAAAAGGTGCTAAAATATAAAATCATAGGAGAAAGTATAAAATGAAATTAAACAAAACAGGCAGAATATTAGTATCATTCGGAGTAATCAGTTGGATTATCATTGGTTTATTATTTTTAAATTCCGATAAAATCGATGCAGAAACAACTCCCAATCAAACTAATATTTATAAGAAAATCGAGTTATTTGTTGAAGTGTTCAACAAACTCCGGGTAAATTATGTAGATGATGTAGATATTGATGAATTAATCGAGTCATCCATCAAAGGAATGCTCGAGGATATGGATCCTCATACTGTATATTTTACTGCTGATGATTTTGA
>JAUWNO010000314.1 GCA_030612605.1 Armatimonadota bacterium | reverse complement strand
AGGATAGACCTCTCCAAAGGAAAGATTTATTCTCTTTCAAAATCCAGTAAAGAAGCAGTTAAAAACCTGGAAGACAGAATTGTTGTTAAAGCATATTTTTCCAAGAATTTACCTGGAGAATTTGCTGATGCTCGCCGTTTTGCTAATGATTTACTATCAGAATATCAAGCCTATTCAAGAGGTAAACTTCGTTTTGAGTTTCTGGACCCGAGTGATGAAAACCGCCTGAAAGAAGAAGCAAGGAAAAATCAGATTTCTCCGGTTTCCATGCGGGTGGTAGAAAACGATAAACTTGAAATTCGTGAAGTTTATATGGGATTGGCGTTTTTGTATCAGGATAAAACTGAAGCGATTCCACTCATACAAAATACTCGTGGCTTGGAATATGATATTACCAGCACAATAAAAAAAGTGACTGCAATAGGTTTGAAAAAACTGGCATTCTTTGAAATCGATGCTCAACCTGAAATCCCGCAAATGCAGGGAATGCAAACTCCAGGTGAATTCTCAACTGTCCGGCAGTTTATTTCCGATAATTATGAACTGATCAAAATTGATCTGACCTCAGAAATTGAACCTTTGGTTTCTGCTCTTGTTTTCACCGGAATTCAGGATTCCCTTTCCGAAGTACAACTTTATAATCTGGACCAATATCTGATGACTGGTGGAAATATCATCTTTTTCCAGGATCGAATTAATGCTAATCTTCAAGTTCAACAAGCTGAACCAATTGCATCAAATTTATTTAATCTGTTGCGAAGCTGGGGAATTCAAATCAAGGATAATCTGGTTATGGATGCGAATTGCGGTCAGGTTCAAGTGCAAAGACAGCAGGGAATTTTCCGTTTTGCTACTCCTGTTAATTATCCGTTTTTCCCGATAATCAATAATGTAAATAAAGAGCACCTGATGGTGAAAAACCTGGATCAAATGCAGCTTATTTTTGCTTCTGAAATCGATACGACCAGGATAAATGAAGGTCAAAATTTTGAACCTTTATTATTCACATCCAAAAATTCCGGACAGGTAAGAGCACCACATCTTGATATTCAAGTATCGATCTATATGAACAGAAATTTAGCTCCAATGTTAACAGAATCTCCAAAAGTTGTTGCCGGTATTTTTTCCGGAGTTTTTAAAAGCTTTTTTGCAGATAATTATAATTTCCCGGATGCGATACAAGAAACATCTGAAGCAAAAGTTCTATTCATAACAGATTCTGATTTTATCAAAGATACAGGTGGTGCAGGTTTGAAAGGAAATCTCGATTTTGTGATGAATGCTGTTGATTATATGGCATCGGAAAGCACTTTGATTGAGATCCGCTCTCGCGAAACCGAATTCAAACCTCTCAAAGAATTAAGCATTGGCACCAGAAAAATCGTAAAATGGTTGAACATTCTTTTCCCATCGATCCTGTTAATTATTTTTGGTGTATTTCATTATCGAAAAGAAATCAATCGCAGAAAAATTTTAGGAGAGCTCTATGAATAAAAAAAACCTGATTCCAATTGTTGTCTTAGCTTTATTGATTATTATTTTTATCATCACCAAATTGAATGATAAAACTGAGCGAAGAATTAATTTCTTCAGATTTGATTCAACGCAGGTTTATGCAATTGAAATCACAGCTTCTGAAGATACATTGAAATTAGCGAAAATAGATAATAATTGGATGATCGATTATCCTCTGAATTATCCTCCCGCAAAACTAAAAATCGATGATATCTTCAAGAAAGTTTTACAGGTGGAAACTTCATCCATCCCAATTACCGAATCTTCGTTCGAAAAATTCAATGTTACAGATAGTTTGGGAACATTATTGGTTTTTTACGATAAAAACGGAAAAATTCTGGAAGAAGTTTTAATCGGGAAAAGTGGAAATTACAATTATTCTTATGCTCGCAGAAAAGATGATGCAAAAGTCTATCAGCTTTATACAAATATTTCTTATTCGATTAATCCGAAAGTTTCTACCTGGCGTAAGAAAGAAATTATTGAGATTCCTGAACAAGATATTTCCAGAGTTTTTGTTTCGTATGATGGATCCGATTATTCATTATCTGCAACTGATTCTTTGTGGATGTATCAAGATGATGAAACCGGTTTTTCTATAAAAGAAGCCAATTCCAGTTTAAAAAGCATTATAAGTGCGATAAAGAGATTCACAGTTTCAGATTTCATCGATAACGAGTTTGAAGATTATCAGCAGAAATTGGAAAATCCTGCAGTTGAAGTTACAGTGGAATTATTTAATGATGAGCCAATCAAGATGAAATTTATTGAATACGAAGAAAAGAAATTTGCTCTTCAGAAAAATGACGAAACTGAATATTTATATATCATTTATGAAAGTTGGGTGAATCGATTTGAAAAAACCGAAGAGGATTTCGCGAAATAGTATCAGAATCAAATCTTATATCGAACTTTCCAGTTCGGTAGAAAATAACTCTAAGTTTTCAATTTTATTACTTCCGAAGCGGACGTGTTCGGCAAATGACGAAAGCTTCGGATGTAGCCAATAATTTTTTTTATAAGATTCTTTTCACATCATCTGTTTTTCTATCTACTTTATACATATTTACACCGGCATCGATCAGCATTTCCTGAGCCAATTTATCTGCATAAACCTCAGCAATATAGATTGTATTTATTTCTGCGTTTATCAGCATTTTTGTGCAGATAACACAAGGTTGATTTGTGCAATAAAGATCGCTGCCTTTTATTACTGACCCATTTATCGCAGCTTGAATAATGGCATTTTGTTCTGCATGTACTCCACGGCAAAGTTCATGTCTTTCACCAGTAGGAATATTTAATTTCTGACGTAAACAACCTGTTTCAGAGCAGTGTGGAACATGTTTTGGTGCACCATTGTAACCTGTAGCAACAACTTGATAATCTTTCACAATTATTGCCCCCACTTTCCGTCTCAGACAGGTAGAACGTTGAGATGCAAGAAAAGCCATTTCCAGAAAGTAATGATGCCAGCTTGGTCTGTTGTTCATATATTCTCCATTGAGTTATTTAAATTCTTTCTTATAACGAACTTATTTCCTTCCGAAGCGGACGTGTTCGGCAACTGACGAAAGCTTCGGAAGGAGTTTACACATTGCTTTTTCTTTCACTATTTCAGCTTGAGATTTCCTGAGATAATATGGTTCAAGTTCTGCGATAAAATCGAAATCGAATTTAGGGATTTCGTTCAATTTCAACGCAATACTTATCAAAGAGGAAGACAATGGAATATTCTGGTGGGGAAGAGCCATCTCAAATTGGATTCCACTTATTTTTATTTTTTCTTTGTATTTGATTGCTCCGTCACCCACAAAAAAAACAGGTTCTTTTATCATTTTTAGAAAAACATCCGGTTTGGCATTTTGG
>JAUWNO010000045.1 GCA_030612605.1 Armatimonadota bacterium | reverse complement strand
AGAGGAAGCTTTTTTCAGCTTGGTTCCTATCACGAATTTCGCACTTGGATTCATTGGTTTAACGATTGGAAGTCACCTGGATTTCCGCAAGCTTCATAATGCAGGAAAAAGGATTTTTCTGATTTCTATTTCAGATGTGATCATTACTCCGATAATTGTCTTTTTTGCATTATTTTATCTGGCTCATCTTCCTTTTTCCATAAGTTTGATTGTAGCTGCCATATCCATCACCACCGCTCCGGGTTCGACTCTTCACATTGTCAAAGAAAAAAGAGCAAAAGGGATTTTCACGAAAACGTTACTTGCAGTTGTTGCTTTGAACAATGTTCTTACGATCCTGATTTTCTATATTGCTTATTATTATTTGTTTTATAAAGCAGGAAAAGTTGATTTCGACGTTTTACATACAATTGGAAAACCGGTTCTTTTACTTTTAGAATCAGTAATAATCGGTTGTGTTGTTGGTTTTGGAGTGATCTATTTCACAGAGAAAAGGAAGGTCAGAATTTCATTTCTAGCAATGGTTATTCTATCTGTTGTGATAACTGTGGGGACATCACAATTACTGCATCTTTCCGGTATTTTATCGAGTCTGATTTTAGGAATAATCATCACAAATTACTCGAAATATCGAAACATTCTTTTTGGTGCTTTCAAAGATATTGAAGTTGAGGTTTTCACTTTATTCTTTGTTTTGGCAGGAACTCATCTGGATTTGAAAGCAATTACTCTCGCTGGAACAGCAGGTATAATTCTTATCTTCAGCAGACTACTCGGTAAAACTATTGCTCCCACAATCGGTGCTTATCTGGCAGGCTCGACTATCACAATTCGTAAGTGGATTGGAATCTCGCTCTATCCGATTGCAGGAGTTGCAATTGGTCTCGTTTTCCTTATAGAAAATGATGCTTTTCTGCAACGGTTTTCTTCTCAGATAACAGCAATCATTCTTACTGCTGTAGTAATTAATGAACTTATTGGTCCTATCTTTACAGGTACAGCCCTGAAAAAAGCAGGTGAAGAACACAAAGATAGAATGCGTTTACTCGATTTTCTGCAGGAAGAATTCATTAAAATAGACCTGGCTGCTAAAGATAAATGGGAAGCTCTGGATGAGCTTGCTATCTTTCTATATAAAACTCATAAGATCCATGAGATTTCATTACCCGAACTGAAAGAATCAATTTTTGATAGGGAAAAAGAAATCTCCACAGGACTCGGTGATAACCTGGCAATTCCGCATGCAATAATAGAAGGCGGTCCAAAAATTCGCGGCGTTATTGGTATTTCACGCAAAGGTATTCCCTTTGAATCGCTCGATGATAAACCTGTTCACATCATTTTCCTGATTGCCACACCCAAGAAAAATTATGACATGCACCTGCACGTTCTGGCAAATATTGCCAAAATTTTCGGTCATCATCCGCACATCAAAGACCGCATCATCAAAGCAAAAACACCGGCAGAAGTATTTGAAATTCTTCAAGCTGAAGAAGTTGAAAAATTAAATCCGTTTTTTGAGGAATGATTTTTTTTTATTTGACTGAATAAATAAAAAAAAATGCTTAGTTAGAGTGTATCCGTAAACCCCGTAGGATAGAATCTAATTCATTAATATAAGGTAATAACAGATTGTTATCCAACGGGGTAAAGTATGATTTTTCGATTTCTAACTCCCCTAACCCCTCTTTGCAAAAGAGGGGAAACTTGATGAGTCCAAAGGATTCGAGTTTTCATTCTCCCCTCTCCAATAATCTTAAAAAGTCCATTTAATCTCCCTTTGCTAAAGGGAGAATCAAAGAGGGTTTAAGAGAGGGGTCGGGGGTGAGTTTAGGATAGACTCTAATTAAAAATATTTAAATTCGGAGGAAAAATGGCAAAAAGACCGCCAAATCTAATTTATGCTGTTGATGAAAGTCCACCGTTTATTAGTTTGATACTGTTGGGTTTTCAACACGTTTCAATTTTTTTTATGTCGCTCGTATTACCGGTTATCATCGTAAAACAACTCGGAACCAATATTGATCTGAATGCAGCAAGCGGATTTATTAGTTTAACAATGGTTTCGATAGGAGTTATCACAATCCTTCAGTCGTTGAGAAAAGGACCCGTTGGTTCCGGTTATCTTTGTCCTTCGGTTTGCGGACCTTCCTATATGGCAGCTTCCATGATGGCTGTGAATGCAGGCGGACTTCCAGTTCTTTTTGGAATGACCGGTTTCGTGGGGATCGTGGAAATGATTTTTTCCAGAGTAATGCGTAAACTAAGGTTCTTGTTTCCATCCGAAGTTACAGGTGTTATCGTAGCAATGGTTGGTATTGTAGTCATTCCAATCACAGTTCAGAATCTTTTGGGATTAAATGCAGGAGATACAACAATTCAGGGTGAAAATGTTATTGTGGCTGTGATCTCAGTTGGTGTAATGGTTGGTTTTAATATTTACACAAAAGGTAATTTGAAATTATACAGTGTTCTAATCGGGATGATTGTGGGTTATATTTTATCTTACTTCATGGGAATTATTCCTGAATCTGACTTTACCAGAATACAAGAAGCAAAACTTTTTGCAATTCCATATATGAAACATATTTCCTGGAAATTCAACTTTGCACTTCTAATTCCATTTACTATAGCAGCACTCAGCTCTTCATTTAAGACAGTTGGAGATTTAGTTACCTGCCAACGAATAAATGACCTGGATTGGAAAAGACCTGAAATGAAGTCAATTTCCAAGGGAATTCTAACAGATGGTATTGGTGGATTATTACCTGGTTTGCTTGGAGGATACGGCACATCAACTTCTTCCGCAAATATTGGCTTATCAATAGCAACCGGAGCTACAAGCAGAAAAATTGCTTTTAGTGCGGGTGGACTAATTATTGCCCTGGCATTACTACCAAAATTAGCCGGAATCTTTCTCATAATGCCGAAACCTGTTATGGGCGCAACTCTGCTGTTTTCAGTCAGTTTTATGATCGTAGCAGGATTCAAAATAATTATATCGAGAATGCTGGATGTGAGAAAAACTTTTCTGATCGGTGCTTCATTTATTATCGGGTTAAGTGCAGATATGCTTCCCGGAATATATGAAAATGTACATCCCTGGATCCAACCGATATTCAGTTCATCGCTTTCATTGGCAACTGTTATTGCTATTGTATTAAACCTGATCTTCAGAATCGGAATTGCTAAACATCAAACTATAAATTTGGAAGTTGGAAAGGATTCCTCTGAAAAGATCTTCAATTTTATGACAAATCAAGGAAGTATCTGGGGTGCTCGAAAAGAGGTGATCTATAAGGCTACTTCTGCTATGAGTGAATTTATGCAAGCTGCTTTCCTTTTGGATTTGATGAAAAAAGAAGTATCAATGAATGTGAGGTTCGATGAATTTAACCTGGATGTTCATATCACCTATTTTGGGGAACCATTTGAGATATCATTATCGAGACCAACAAAAGAAGATTTTAAAAAAGATGAAGAAGCAAGTATAAAACTATCATCATATATCATTAAGCAATATGTTGATAAAATCTCTTTTTCACAGAAAGAAGATCACACAAATTTACATTTTCATTTTGAACATTAATATTTTTCCTCTTTTCAAACTGGAAAGTTCTCAAGGAGAAAATTTAATTGTTCAATGGCTTATTGAGATAAATTATGTTTCGAACAAAAATAGTTTTATTAATTATTAGTATTCTCCTGCTAAGTTCGATATTTTCGATGATTTTCACAAATTATACAGTTCGGAGATCAATGCACAAAAACGTCGAAAAATCTCTGAAAAAGGAACTCGAACTTATCAAAATGAATATAGAAAATGAATACAGCAGCATTATTTTTCATAAGAATTATGCGAGGGAAAAATATAAACTACAATTGCAAAATGTTGTTAATATTGCGATTTCTAACATTGAATATTTTTATAATCAATTCAAAAAAGGAAACCTGACAAAAGAACAAGCTCAACAATTTGCTTTGGAAAGTGTGGAAGATTTTCGTTTTGGCAAAAATGATTATTTTTATATTTATAACAATTCAGGTATTGCCATATCTCATCCCAATCCGAATTTCAAAGGTGCTGATATGTCTGAGTTTTTAGATATTAAGGGAAATAACATCTGGGAAAACGTAAAAGAAACCGTAAAAGATACAGGAGAAGGTTTTACATCATTCTGGTTTATTCGGCTGGGAGAAACAACTTCGGTTGAAAAGCTTTCATACAATTATTATTTCAAAGAGTGGGATTGGGTAATCGGAACAGGAACTTATATCGATGATATCCAAAAGGAAGAAGATAAAAGACTATCACAAGTAATGAAGGAATTAAAAGATACTTTTTCTCGCTTCAAAATTGAGGAAACAGGTTACTTTTTTCTTTTTAACAGCAAAGCAGATTTTTTAATACATCCTACACTTACAGGTCAAAATCTTGCTGATTTCAAACATCCTGTAACAGGAGAAGATCATCTGGGAAGAATGAAAAAAGCAGCAAATACACCTGGAACCTCTTATGAGTATTTGTGGGACAAACCCGAACAACCCGGAAAGTATATTTTTCAGAAAGTAGCTTATGTAACTTATTTTGAACCTTTAGATTGGTATATCGGAGCAGCATTTTATCTAGATGAAATCAGTTTACCTGCTCGAAGAATTATTATCAAACAGACCATCCTAAATACAATGATATTTTTTATAAGTGTGATACTTGCATTCATTCTGATTAGACGAGTTACACTCCCATTGAAAAAATTAACGAATTATGCAGATCAACTTTCATCAACAGAATTTTCATCGATGAGCGAAACTGAAACTGAAATAAAAAGTATCGCCTTAAATCTGAAAGACGAAATCGGGAAGTTAGCAGCTTCATTTGCTTTTATGATCAAATCATTGAAAAGTCACATCCAAAAACTAACTGAAACAACTGCTATAAAAGAGAAGATCGAAAGTGAATTGCAGATTGCTAAAAACATTCAGAAAGAAATGGTTCCTCAACCACCATTTCATTCTCAAGATGAATTTGAACTCTATGCAGCACTGGAGCCTGCAAAACAAATTGGCGGAGATCTGTACGATTTCTTTTTTATCGATGAAAACCATTTCTGTTTTTTAGTTGGAGATGTTTCCAATAAAGGAATTCCTGCTGCTTTATTTATGTCGAAAAGCAAAACCACAATCAAATTTCTTACTACTCTTTCTGATAATAAACAGGTTTCTCCTGCTGAGATTATGAAGAAAGTGAACCATGAACTCTATCAAGAGAATAAGCAATTTATGTTTGTTACTCTTTTCTTTGCAGTTCTGGAAATTGATTCGGGAAAATTGATTTATGCTAATGCAGGACACAATTTACCTCTTTTTATTAGAAATCATGATGTTTCATTCTTTAAAAAAACAAAAGGTAAACCTCTTGGTCTGAGAGCGGATAGAGCTTTTGAAGAAGGGACAATTAATCTAAAGCCAAACGATATTATTTTCCTTTATACTGATGGTGTTACGGAAGCGATGAATGTAAAGAAGGAGTTTTTTTCTGATGAACACTTGCATGAGGTTTTGAAAAAAAGTAAACTAACTTCATCTGAGGATATCACGAAGTATATCTTGCATGAAGTAAATGAATTTTCAATTGGCTGTCCAAGATTTGATGATGTAACTATTCTTACATTTAAATATAAAGGGAAGATAGGGGAGAGCTGCAAAAAGGAAACCATTGTAATAAAAAATCAGAAAACTGAAATTAAAACAGTAAAAGATGTTTTTCTTAGAATTGCAGAAGAAAATGAAGTTGGAAAGGATTCAATCTTTGAGGTTCTATTAATTATTGAAGAAGTATTAACAAACATTATTTCTTATAGTTTCAAAGAAGAAACTAAACATTCTATTGAGATAGATTTTGGAATAAAAGATAACCTGATGACGATAATATTCACAGATGATGGAATTCCTTTTGATCCTTATGAAGTAGAAATGAAATCGTTAAAAGCAGGTAAGAAATTTGTTGGTGGAAAAGGAATTAAGATTATCAAAAGTTATTCAGATATTATTGAATATAAGAGAAAGGATAATAAAAATATTTTAAGAATTGGGAAATATTTGAAAAATGCAAAATAGACTTTATCTCACTTTAATGCTCCTAAGGATTCTGCAAAATGAAAAAAGGTTGTTTTTCCATCTAAGCTGGAAAAGTCTGAGGAAATCTTCGAAGTAGTTTCTAACGAAGAACCTCATCCACCTCATCCCGACCTTCTCCTATCGAGGAGAATAAAAAACTGGTGAAAAACGCTCTATTTTGCTGAATCCTGTTTGCAGGAAAAGGAGTTAGAGAATGAAGTAAGTAAATGTATTTTATTCTGTTATGAGCAAAAATAAATAAATTTCTTAGTGTTAATTCGTGTCCCTTCGTGGATAATAAAAAAGGAGAATAAAAAATTTCTTAGTGTTAATTCGTGTCGCTTCGTGGCTAATAAAAAAAGGAGATTCAAATGGAAATAATGGATTATAAAAAAGATGATATTCTGATTTTGGGAGTTAAAGGTAATTTGGATGAAATAACTTCAGAAACTTTTCAGGAAAAACTTATTGAGTTCATTGAAAACGGTGAACATAAGATCATTCTTGATTGCAGTAAACTTGAATATGTCAGCAGTGGCGGGATTAGAGTTTTTTATTTAGTAGCAAATCTTCTGGACGATAAAAACGGTAAGATCGTCTTTTCATCTTTGAATCCGAATATCAAAAAGTTATTTGATATTGTGGAAATGGAAGATGATTTCGAAATCTTTCCCGAGCTTGATGAAGCAATAAAGAAAATTTGATTTTCGATGTGCGAGATACATCTCTTTGGTTCCCCCTTTCCGTCTTCGTGATACTCCGCTGCGACAAGCCGAAGGGGATAAAATTGAAAGCGGATGGAACGATATTTAAGAGGAAAATGATTTTGGTGAAATAGCATTTAGCAATTAGCCGGTTAGCAATTAGCAATTTAGCCATTAGCAAATTAGCAATTAGCCGATTAGCTTTTTAGGGGAAAGATGAAAAAATGCACAGCACAAAAAATTAGAATTGAAGAACTTCTATGTGAATTATGGAAGAAGTGTTTACCAAATGATACAAAAAAAAAGATTGAGTTGCGAATTGAAAATTGTAAGTGCTTGGTAAACCCGCTTTAATACTACTTAAATTGGGATTAAAGGAAATAATTAGCAGACAGTAAGTAGTATACTTTTGTTAAAAGCGTGAAAAAAAGTTTGACAGAAAAAAAGTAAAATATTACTCATAGTTTTGAAACAAATGGAAATATAAATAATTTTAAAGAGGTATTAGATGAAAACAAGAATTGTAATTGCCCTTCTGGCTGCAATCGTACTTATTTCATGTTCGGATAAGCAGACCTTCAAAGAGATTAAAATCAAAGAAAGGGATCTGAAAGAAACTAACATCATTGGTTACGGAGTTGGAAAATCAGTACTCGATACAATAGCTAAAGAAAAAGCTGAATCAAATGCCCTGATGAATTTAGCTAGTCAGGTTTCTGGAATGCAATTTGTATATCTAAAAAGTAACGGTTCTACTGTATTCAAAACAACAACGAGTGCAAAATTATCGAATGTCCATGAAGAATTATCCTATTGTCTAGAGGAAGGAGATAGGAAAAAATATCTTATTGCATTATCTGCACTGGTTGAAAAGCAAGATATTGCATTAGATAATGCGGTGTTATTGAAGACTAATTTCCGAACAGAAGATTTGTTCAAATCTCTACCGGAAAAATATAAGTCAGCCGTTAAAGAGATTGCAGAAAAAAAATATCCCGAAAAAGCAAAAATAGAAGGGAAATTATATTTATCAGATATTAATATCTCAGATTATGAAGGAAAGAATGATTTCAACGTTGAAATAAAAATTTTAGTGATTATTAACGAAAATAATTATTCTGGAATAAAAAAAGAATGTTATGATAGTGGTGAATTAAGATTTGAGCATTCTTACAAAAATGGAGAACTGCATGGAATTTCAAAAGAGTATTATAAAAGCGGAAAACTGTTCGCAAAATGGGCTTACAAAAAGGGTAAATTAACAAGTAAATCAAGAACTTTCTATGAAAGTGGGGAATTGCAGAGCAAACTTAATTATGTAAATGGGGTTCGAGATGGAATTACCAAACAATATTATGAAAACGGAGAATTAGAAATTGAGTGGAATTATGCAAACAGTAAATTGTCTGGAGTTATAAAACAATATTATGAAAACGGAGAATTGAAAGTTGAGTGGAATTATTTAAACGATAAAAAATCCGGAATTTCAAAAAAATATTATGAAAGCGGCGAATTGCGATGTGAGTGGGATTATTCAAATGGTAAATTATCTGGAGTTACAAAGAGCTATTTTGATAGTGGGGAATTGGAAGGGGAATGGTTATATAAAAAGGGTGTTCTCGAAGGTATTTCTAAAATCTTTAATAAAGATGGAAGTTTGATAGAAAAAAGAATTTATGAAAATGGTAAACTGGTAAAATAGAGTTCATCCGTAAACTATGATTTTATTTGTCATGTCGACTTAAATGAAACTTGTCCTAAGTTCCAAAGGAATCTTGGGACAAGTTGACACGCAGTGGGAATGTTCTGCGTTAAATATAATAAGCGGAGAAATACACAGGCTTATCAAACAGAACTATGTTCCCTCAGACGAAGAATTTTTTTTACTTACAAAGCAGATGATTCTAACTGAGAATAAATATTTTTTTAAACAAAGAAAGTCAGGAGATAAATAATGAGCAAAAAAGACATTACTGCATGGTTTAATGAAATAGGGTTAAGTCAATACTCAGAACTTTTCCAGGAGAATGAGATTGGGATAGATAATTTACCTGAAATTGCAACGCACGATGATTTGAAAGAAATTGGTATCACATCCTTTATTCATCGAAAAAAAATACTGGTTGAAATCGCTGAATTATCAAGTTCGGCTACTTTAGAACAAGACGAGCAAGACATATCTTCATCAGACGAGTTAATAGAAAGCCCATCAGAATATGAAAATGTTGATGAATCTAATGAATCTCAAGAAGATTCCGAATTTAGTTTTGATGAGGAAGAAAATCGGCAATCAATAGAAGACTTTAAAGAATTATTAGAGAAATATAAAAGTGATCATGGTATTATGAGTCGTCCGGTTGCTTCTGTTCATGCAGCTATAGGTCTGCCATATTATTTGGATGAGCAATATGATGTATCTACAGAACATTACCTGAAAGCTGTTAAAATCTATGAAGAATTGGATGAAGAATATGATGCCGAAATTGCGGAGTGTCATAGGAATTTGGGACAGAATTATGATGAATTGAAACAATATGAAAAAGCATTGTTCCATTGGAAAATTTCTTACGAATTGTTTATCAAGTCTCAAGGAGAAGATAGTTATGATGCAGAAGAAGTGAAAGAATTTATTGATGGAATTCTTGAGGAAATGGGTAACTCAATTGAAACAGAAAACACTGAACAAGAATCTCAACCGGCACTGGATAATATTGATGCAGTAAAACTTAAAGAAGAAATAGAAATACACAAAGCTAAAGGTGACGAAAATTATGATAACTCAAATTATGAGGATGCTCTCACCAACTACCAAGCAGCGCTTGAGAAACAAATAAAACTGTTTGGAGAAGAGCATGAAGATGTTGCAAATTGTTATATGGATATTGGGGATTCTTATTTTCAAATCGATAAAGACTTGTTATCTGTCGAGAATTATAGAAATTCTTTTAATATCAGGAAGAGTCTGTTTGGATTGGATTCAGAAGAAACAGATCAGTCAAGATTTGAACTTGGAAAAACATATTATTTTGCGGATATGGAGGATGAAGCAAAGGAATGTTTTTCAAACTCACTCGATTTTCGAAAGGAATTCTATGGAAAAAAGAGTAAGGAATATAAAAAAGCTAAAAAATGGGTACAGAAAATAAAAGGTTAGAATCTGGTTTTTAGAAACTTTGTAATAAGGTGTCATAATATATGGTAACAAAAATCGAAAAGCTATAAAAAGTGATGAAAAAATTATTATAACAATTTAAGACAAAATAATAAGTGT